>JAJPXE010000150.1 GCA_021205645.1 Candidatus Gastranaerophilales bacterium
TATATAAAGTATTTATCCTTTTTTAAATTGACTTTTGTCTAAAATTCAAACATTTAAACGTTACAAAACTTAATACAAAATCTGAAAAATAAGCTATATTACTAATCATTTTTCTACTTGAGTTTGCGGAAAAATTAAAATTTTTCGTCTTGAAATTCCTTTACGCTTACAAAGTGTCGCCTGCGGAGCTTTGCTCCTGCCGGCTCATTTTGTTCGCTTACCGGACTAACTCCTTTCAGTCGTGTCGTCCGTCCGGAATTTCGCGTCTTAGATTATTCGGGGTGAGGCAAAATTCAACATTTTGCCTCACCTTACGGGCTAGTCTGCCTCTGGCAGCCGTCGTCCTACCGCTCGGCAGACCGTGTAAAACGCACAGCGTTTTACACCCGCTGCCGTATGTCAATTTTAGGATTTTTCCGCAGACTCACTTGACAACCAAGGTTTTCTTTGATACTCTATAAATGTTAGACATGTCTAACATTATAAAAGGAAATACTATGTGCAAACAAACACTTAGCTCAGGATTGGAAGATTATCTTGAATGTATATTTAATAATATAACTGCAAACGGCAGTGTTAAAGCTATTCAGATATCAAAGGAATTGAGTGTGTCAAGAGCATCTGTGACTGATGCACTCCGGAGGCTTGCAGAAAAAGACTATATAAATTATGAACGATACGGCTCAATTAATATAACTAAAAAGGGCATAAACAAAGCAAAAGAAGTTATTGATAAACATAATATCCTGACAGTATTTTTTAAAGAAGTATTATTATTATCCGGTGAAGAAGCGGCAGAAAATGCTTGCAGGATTGAACATGTCATTACGGATAATGCATTCAGCAAACTAAAAGAATACACAATAGCCTACATGGAAAAAGGTCATGATAAGTAATTTAAAATCAGCAGGCAAATACCTTGACCAACCGCTATTAATTGCAAAGTATAAAAAAGCGGTAACACCTGTATTTATTGGAGGAGCCGCATTATACGATATAAACGAAGTTCAAAAATCACCAAAAAACGAAAAGAAACGTACAGCGATAAATACAACGGCTGTACTGGGTTCTGTCGTTGTATCCGCACTAACAGCACCGAAAATCGCCGCTAAAATTGCAGGGAAAAAATATGAAAAATACAGCACAAAAACTATACAAAATAAAAACACTAACCTGATTAATAATTTTGTTAAAACCGAAAAAGTGTCTGAAAATACTATGAAAATTCTTGAAAAAGCGAAACAAAAGGTATTAAGTTTTAAAGAGTTGAAATCATTGAATGAAGAAGTAACAAAAACAAAATCGGGACAGAAATTTTTTAATCGTTTAATTCCGGAGCCTGAGAATATCACAGCAAAAGATATAAGAGATGATATCGGGCGATTATCTATAATGGGTTTAATCCCTGTAGCAGGCGGTGTAGCAGGCGGTATTGCAGGTGAAAAAATCGCTGATAAGAAAATTACCCGCAAAAAAATGGCTGACAGGATAAAAGAGGGTTCATATCAATATCTTGCAAATATATTTTTATGCAATGTAGGAGCGGGTCTGGCTTTGGCGGGAATGGAAAAAATGAATGTTAAATCAAAATCTGCACGGGCAATAGGGATGATTGGCGGAATTATAACAACAGGCATTATCGGCGGAAGCACGATAGCTAATTTAATCGGCAAAAAGATTATTAACCCGATATTTGACGGCAGGTTCAATAGAAAACTTAGTTTAAAAGAAATAAATTCTGAAAGGCGGCCTGAAACATTGGATATATGTTTGCACTCCGATGATATAGCAACTATTGCTGTAATGTCAGGTTTAAAATGGATTGAGCCCTCACTTCCTATTCTGTACGGTATCTCAGGATACCGTGCAGGTATAGGATATCGAAACGGTAAGGACAAAATAAAATTATGCCCCAACACTGTATAAATAACTGAAAGCTGCGAAAAGTCGTTTTTCGCAAGCTTATAACTTGATTGAATTACACACCGGACATAGCCTAGTCCGGTTTTTATTTTGTTTTGGTTTTATAATTATTTATGTGCTGTCTAAACTTTAATGGCTATAATCCTATATTTGTACTAACCTGTCTGATATTTATCTAAATTGAATATTATCTTCACTAATGGAATTTTTCGGGTATAATGATTATATCGTTTCATGAGGGATTATTTATGAGAATAGATACAGAACATTTAGTAAAGATATACGGTGATAGAAGTGTTGTAAATGATATATCTTTTTACATAAATAAAGGTGAAGTTGTCTGTTTGTTGGGTCCGAACGGAGCAGGAAAGACTACAACATTTTATATGGTAGTCGGACTTGTTAAACCTAACAGAGGCACTGTATCAATTGACGGTCGGGAGATAACAACGTGGCCTATGAATGAGCGTGCAAGAGCAGGTATCGGCTATCTGCCGCAGGAAAACTCTATTTTCAGAAACCTTAATGTAGAAGATAATATAAAATTAGTGCTTGAAATGAATGATAAGCTTACGGAATGCGAAAAAACAAAAAAACTGGAAGAATTGTTGAGTGAATTTGGTGTGTTGAAATTAAGGAAAACACCGGCGGTAGCATTGTCGGGCGGAGAACGCCGCCGTGTCGAGATAGCACGGGCACTTGCAGCAAGTCCTGACTTTATGCTGCTTGATGAACCGTTTGCGGGAATTGACCCTATTGCTATCGGAGAAATTAAAGATAATATCCGTAAAATATCTGAAGAAAAAGGACTCGGAGTGCTCATCACCGACCACAATCCTAAGGCTACTCTGTCTATTACCGACAGAGCCTATGTAATCTTTGACGGAAAAATCAAAATTCAGGGCAAAAGTAAAGATGTTGCGGTTGATCCTGTTGCTAAGGAATTTTATTTAGGAAAGGATTTTCAACTCTAATGAAAATCACTATTTACGACAGGTATATATTCAAACAGGTTATGATAACGACAATTGTTGCTATACTATTGTTTACAGTAGTTTGGATAGCTCCCGAAATGCTGCTCAACACGATAAAAAAAACTCTTGAGGGTGAATATACGGCAAGAACCGCCGTTATGGTACTTACATGCCAGCTGCCGCTGATATTAAGCAAGGCTTTCCCCGTCGGATTGCTTTTAGGTGCTCTGTTTACGTTTGATAAATTAAGCAAAGACTCCGAACTTACAATATTTAGAGCTGTCGGACTGCCATTCTGGAGAATTGTCAGACCGGTTCTGGCGCTGAGCGTTATTATTTCAATATTGTGTTTTATCACAATTGATAAACTTGTACCGTATTCATCTGATATTCTTGCCCGTATTAAAGATAAAGACCCTGTATCACAGTATATTTACACACAAAAAGAGGACTCGGGCAGACCTGAGATGAGTGTTATTGTTTCAAAATATAACAGAACGAAAATGAACAATGTTATTGTGCTTGATTTTGCTGATACTAAATATACCGATATGCACGGAATATCAACAATTTATGTTGCAAAAAAAGGGAAATTTTTCCCTGACAGATGGGAACTCTACGATATAACACGTTACAAAATATCTGCGGAAGGGATTTTTGATGATATTGACCACATGAATCAACTAGATATTCTAAAAGGACATGCAGCAGATGATATTTATACGATTATGAGCTATTCAACAAAAAAAGAGAGAGAGATATCTAATAAAAACCTGCACAGATACGTAAAACTACTGAAATCAATAAAAAGCGATGAAACGTATAATTTGATGCTGAACAAATATCTGCAAAGGTTTTTCCACCCGTTTATATGTGTATTGTTGGCGGTAATGGGTTGTTTGTTAGGATTCAGTAAACCGCGGGAACAAAGGGTTATAGGATTTACCATTGCAATCGGCTCTATATTTATCTATTATATAACGCTTCCTTTTTTCGATTTACTGGCGGAAAAATCGGTTCTTCCTCCGCTGATAACCGCACTATTCCCGCCGCTGGCATTTCTTGTCTGTATTGTTGCATTTTATAAGTCAAAGGATCTGTGATGAGTATTAGAAAATTATTGTTGTTATTCTTTTTAACCCTGTCTGTTGCTGCAACATGCTGCTTCGGACAGGATATTATTTGCGAGCACTCTGACGGGATTTATCATATTGTTATACCCGTGGGAACAAAAATAGAGTTTATATCAAAAAGTCGTTTAATGACTAATGAAGAAGTCCATAAAGAGCTTGGTGCGATTTTAACCGTCAATGCAGGTTTCTTTGACCCTAAGAATCAAAAGACAATTTCGTTTGTATATAATGACGGTATATTGCAGGAAAGTCCGATAGAGAATGAAAATCTGGTGTTTAATGAAACAATAATGGATAACTGGTCAAAGGTTTCAAATCGAACAGAATTCAGGGTAACTCTGCACAATGGTTTGACATGCTATGATATAGCACCTCATAATGACCCGTACAAAGGACGTTTAATTGCTTCCGCTCAGGCAGGACCGATGCTGTTGCCGGAGCTGAAGCTGGAAGATGAATTTTTTGTCGTGAAAGACAGCAGCGGCAAAGTAACAAGAGAATCTGCCTCGGTTTTACATAAAACCGCAAGAACACTCATCGGCATCAAAGACGGTAATGTACACATATTCATTGTAACAAACGAACATCCGATGACCATTTATGAAGCGAGAGATTTATGCAAATCCTACGGAATGGAAAAAGCAATGGCATTTGACGGCGGAAGCTCAACTTCATTGGATTATAAAGACGAAATACATGTAACATCTGCCGGAATAAAAACAGATGATACGGGAAGAAAACTTAAATCTTTCCTTGTCATAAAATCATTGTATTAGTTTGCCGGCATAATTACGGCAATTCCTGTAATATTGAGTTTGCGGAAGAATTAAAATCTTTCTTACAAACTCAAATTGTAAACTTGTTGTTATGATGTTGAAAATAATGTAAAATAATTAGGTACTATCATAAGGGAGAGCTTTTTTATGAAAAAATTATTGTCAGGAATAATCGTCGCTGTTGCAATTTTCGGACTATCTGCACAGGGGGCGTTTGCATTTTTTTCGGATATGACAACCGAGCACTGGGCATATAAACAAATAAAAGATTTGTCCGAGCAAAGTATCGTAATAGGCTATCCCGACGGAACATTCAAACCAGACGAAAACGTAACAAGAGCAGAATTTGCCTCTATGGCTATAAAAGCTCTCGGACAGGAACATGCCAATGTTATTCAGCCGATACAATTTAGCGATATTGATGAAACCTACTGGGCACACGATGCAATAGAAAAAGCGGTATATTTTGATTTAATCTCAAATGACAAAGACTCTGACACATTCAGACCGGAAGATCCGGTATCAAGAGCGGAAGCAATAAATATAGCGGTAAATTCACTCACTACCGAACAAATAAGCGCACAAAAAGCACATGATGTTCTTGAAAAAAAATATAAAGATGTTAATGATGTGCCTGATTGGTTTATTGTTGCGGCAGGAAAAGCCGAAATCCTTGAAATGTTTGCGGCAATACCGGAAAGAGAACATTACATTGATGCAGACAGACCAGCTACAAGAGCGGAAGTCACAGCAATACTTAATAATATGATGATACAGGCAAAACTAAACCCGAATGCAAAACTTGCAGAGGCAATGAGAAAGAAAACAGGCGAAGGATATGTTATACCGAATGCCTATGTACAGGGAACAGTAGGAACAATACCTCAAGGAACTGTTGTACCGATAAAGGTTAACAAAGGTTTCTCTTCGCAAACATCCCAAAAAGGCGAAGAATTCACCGCTGAAACTGACCAAAACTATATTACAAGAGATAAATACATCCTTATCTATAAAGGTACACAATTCAAGGGTGTTTTACAAAATGTTCAACCGGGGAAATGGTTTATCAGAAACGGAGTTCTGACACTCGGAACTAATATAATAAACACACCTAATGACCAGAATTTTATGCTTGAAACAACGGGCGATGTAACAATGAAGAAAAACAAGTTTATGTGCTGGGTCAGAAAAGTGTTCAAAGGCGAAAAATTAACATTCCCTCAGGGCGGAACATTGTATGTTAAATTCCTGAAAGAAATAAAAACAGACCTGACTAATGGTTGGATTTATTGTGATTAGATCTTATATCATTTAGGACTTTTTCGTATAACTTATCAGAAACATCCTGCCAACTTCTTCTGTCATGTTGTTTAATTAGCTTAACGGATGAGTACCATTCGGTTTTTTCGGTGTTATCAAACCATCGCCAGTCAGGAGCATGACATAGCAGCAAATACGTATTAACCCCTAAAGCTCCTGCAAGATGCGCAAGTGCCGTATCTATTGTTATCAAAATATCTAAATTCTTTAGTGCAGCTGCGGTATGAGCAAATGTTTTGAATGTTGAGCTGATATCCGTTATTTGAGGATATTTTTCACACATTCCGAAGATATCACCTTTCTGAAATGAATAATATTTTACATCCTGTACGCTAAATAAAGGTTTAAAATAATACGGTGCATCAATGGTTCTGTATACGGCATCTCTTAATGCCATACCTTTTGCCCTCCAGCATAAGCCGATTTTGATATCCGTGTTATTGAAATATTCATTTTTGTATTTTGAATATAATTCCTCATTGCATGACAGGTAAGAATTTGGCGATGGAATGTTATAATAGTTCATGTGCAAAAGATACGGCAAATCCATAATGAATGCAAACTTGTTGTATCTGACAATAGTATTTGGAGGAACTATCTCAATATTGTTATACTTGTCCGGCGAAAAACTCTGCCTGAATAATTCTAAAAGGTTCACATCCACTCCGTAATAGACTTTCTTAAATTTTTTTGCAGCTAAAGGGATATATCTTATAAACTGAATGTTATCGCCATAGCCCTGTTCTGACGAAATATAGAGAACCTTGCCGGGATATTCTTTACCGTCCCATAAATGGTTTCTGTTTTTCTTTGTTAAATTAGCAATATTTTTTCTCTTTCCGTAATATTTATATCCGTGGCGGAGTTTCTTTTGTGCCATATAAATAGAACCCATAGTATAGTTGTAATCTATATCTGTTTTTATATTAAATGACATGTATTTTTTCAATGCCTTTTCTGCATTAACAAAATCTTCACTTTGTTTGCAGCATACACCTAAATTATAATAAGCATCTTTAAATCCCATTTTCGCTGATTTAGTAAAACATTTTTTTGCATTCTCATAATCATTATAAATAGCTTCATATAGAAAGCCGAGTGAATTATATGTAGAAGAACTGTTAGGATATTTTTTCTTCAATTCTTCACTGCATTCAATAGCTTCTTTATCCATACCGCATTCGGTATAAAGAAAAAACAGTCGGGAAAGCATAGCCGGAGTTTCAAATTTTTCAAATGCTTCTTTTGCCATGCGAATTGCTTCTTGATAAATATCAAGACCTTGATAGGCAATAACACAACTATGATAAATTTCTTCTGTCGGTTCGTGTTTGGTTAATTCCTCAAACTGAATTGCTGCATCTTCATAATTCTTACATTGCAGATTGATAGCTGCCAGCATTTTCAATGTTTCAACACTTTTCTTTATTTCGAATGACTTTTGTATATGAGGCAAAGCTGCGGAATAATTATTCATTGCTATATATATTCTTGCAATTTCTTTGAGAATATCCGCGTTATCACCTCTTTTTTCAAGAAGTTTTTTTACAATAAAATCCGCATATTCATATTTGCCGTAATGAATACATTTATGTGCAAGAGTTATTAATCGTGTTTCTGAGTGTTTCATATCATTATATTCCTTAATTTTTCATAAATCATATCAACCTCAATAAACCAGTCCTGTCTGTCTTTTTGTTTAAATATTTCAACGGAAGAATACCAGTTTGTGTGTTTTGCGTCTTTGAACCACCGCCAATCGGAACAATAAGGTATTAGCATAAAAGATTTTATTCCGAGCGCACCCGCTAAATGTATACAGGATGTGTCTGCGGAGATAAACAAATCAACATTACTCATGCCTGCTGCTGTATCGTCAAAGCTTTTCAGCTCATTGCTTAAATCAATAATTTGCGGATATTTTTCGCAGGCATTAAATATATCGTCCAGTTGAAAAGAATAGAATTGAAGGTTTTCTAATCCGAGTAATTTTTTAAAATAATCAATATTAATCGTTCTGTTAATTGCGGCTCTCATGCCTGCTCCACCGGCTTTCCAGCACAATCCGACTTTTAATTTATCTGTTTGAAAATATTTTTCTCTAAAATATTTTGATTTAGTTTCATCTGCATTCAAATAACCTCCGGCAAACGGAATATGGTCAAAATCAATATTTAAATAATACGGCAGGTCAGTTGCCATTACATATTTATCATAATTTGATATATTTTTAAGCTCATCATAAAATTCTACATTCGGGTAAGTATTTTTTGGATAATTTCTTTTAAATAATTCAATACAACTTTCTCTTGTCAGAACTCTTACCGACTTAAATTTATCGGTCAAGAACGGAATATAACGTATAAATTGGATATGGTCGCCATAACCCTGATCGCAATATAAAAGCAGTGTTTCATCTGTCAATTTTTCGCCGTTCCAGAGGTTTTTTAAAGTCCTTGCCTCAGGTGCTTTCTCCCGTTTTTGAAAGTATTCATACCCTCTTAAAATATCTTTTTGTGTAAGATACAGCGTACCTAAAGCAGCCTGAGAATAATCTTCTTGAGGCATAAGCTCAATCATTTTTTTGTAGTTTTTTTCCGCATCATCAAACCGTCCGGCTTTCTGATAACTCACTGCAAGATGATAATAAGCTGATACAGCCCCGTTCTCAATCGCTGTCAGATAACATTCCTGTGCAAGTTCTTCGTTGCAGTATGAAAATTCCTGCAGGGTACCTGCTATAATCCACGCAGCACCGGATTTCGGAAATGCCTGAATAGTTTTTGCGCACATTTCCTCTGCATTTTTTATATCACCAATATCAATCAAACTCTGAGTTAATCTCACAAACGATTGCTCTTTATCAGGATGTTTTGAATACAGTTTGAGAGCATAAGCATGCGCAAAATCATACATTTCCAGATTTCTGAACGCCTCTATTATCCGGTCGTATATCTTTATATTATCAGGGTCATACTTGAAAAGTTCTTCATATAGTATTATTGAATCATCATATTTTTTGAGTTTATATTTACAATATGCAAGCGAAGCAACTGTAGGTGCTGATTTGCGTTTGTTATAAGCTTTTTCGAGTATTCTTTCCGCAGCTTTATATTTTTTTTGTTTTATATACAACCTGCCTAAAAATGCCTGAAGAATATCATCATCAGGTGTCTTCGACAATAATTCAAGATATATTCTTCCGGCAGCATCATACTCTCTTTTTTGTAACAGCATGTTTGCCTGAAATAATAATTTTGTATTTACCATGTTTTTATACCGAATTATAAAGATATCGTAGCATTTTTAACATCTCTGCGTCAATCAACTTTATATTTGATTTTGAATTTTGTGGGAAAATTTTTAATACTTTTCGGAGTAAATGCTGTAGAAGTCTATTTTGTAATTATGAAATTTTTTTGCAAATGCTTTCATTAAAAAATAATTAAGTTTTTGCGAATTGAACATTATTT
>JAJPXE010000010.1 GCA_021205645.1 Candidatus Gastranaerophilales bacterium
GCATCACGTTAACAGAAGCTGAAAAAATAAACTAATAAATATTCAAAAATTACAAGATTTAGGATTTAAAATTGATACTAAAAATGCTAACAAAGAATTTAAAGTGGATAATAATTCGGCAGACCGTGTAAAATTGCCGCATGTGATGATTGTTGATTTGACAAACGAGTTTGAGAAAGTTCCGACTTTTGATGAAATTGAACAACATATTAGAGATATTATCGCAAGCGGTGAAGTGTTTGATACTTTTTCGCCGGAATGGAAAATTGATATTAAAGGCGGTAATCGTGTAGTTGATAAACTTTCAAATCACGGTAATTTTCAAAAACTTCAAAACCCTGCAAAGAAAAGACATAATAAATATGTCAAGAGTATTAAAAGTTTAATCAATAATGCAAGATACAATCATTCAGACAAAAACACAAAACCAAAAGAAAAACCGGATGTTTTGAATTATCACTATTTTGATGTAAAAGTTAAAATCGGTGAAAAAATTTATGATGTTTCTTTAGAATGCGAAGAAAATAAAAATGTTCCGTCGGGTCACTACGCTAAACGTAGGAAAACCCCCCTTCGGAACGATAACAATGTAAAACAAACAAATACAGATGTCAAGTCTAAAACAGTACATCTTTATAACATTAAGGAATTAAAACAGCCTAAAACGTTTTATCAATCCGTCTATCACGGTACACCGCACAGGTTTGATGAATTTTCTACCGATAAGATTGGAACAGGTGAGGGCGCACAGACTCACGGCTGGGGGCTTTATTTCGCCGGAAATAAAGATATCTCGGAAGAATATAGAAAAAGTTTATCAGGTGATGATTTTGATAATGAAAAATACTATTATGATAAACAGCTTATTGAAGATAGAAACCAAAAAGCAATATTGGCAACTGTTTTAGAAAACGGAAAAGAAAAAGTTATTCAAGTTAGAGAAAAATCTCTTGATAAATACAAATATGACAGTACAGAATATGAAAAGAAAAACAAGAATTAGAATACATCAGAAATCTTGATGAAAGCAAAATAGAAAAGAAAACAGATAAAGGGCAGCTGTTTGAAGTTGATATTCCCGAAGATGATGTTTTGTTGGATGAGGATAAATCGCTTGGTAAGCATTATGTAAGTATTGTAGAAAAATTAGAAAAACTTTGTGATGATTTAAACAGAGAAAATACAGATGAAAATAAATTTATTGAACCAAATCTGTACAGCAGCGGCGGTGAATTTTACGACAGACTTTCTCGTTATCTTGGTTCTGATAAAGCAGCAAGTGAGAAACTTAACGAATACGGCATTAAAGGTATAACCTATGACGGAGCGAAAGACGGACGTTGTTATGTTATTTTTGATGATAAAGCGATTAGTGTTTTAAAAACGTATTACCAGAGTGCGAATGATAATGTTACGGTTCAGCAAAATAATAAAGCAGTTATCCAGGGCAGTCTTAACCCCGCTGTTAATCTGTTTAGAAAACTTGCTCCCGTCAAAGGCGGATACGTGCCTGCGGGAAATTTTATCGAACTGTATAAAAATGCTGATGCTACAACTATTATTCACGAAGTCGGACACTGGTGGCTGGATAATATCGTTACTCTCGCTAAACATAATGAAGAAATCGCCTCTGACCTTGAAGAAATTAGAAAGTTTCTCAAAAACAACGGTGAACCCTTTACAACTGAACAACACGAAAAATTTGCACGCTCATTTGAAGCATATGTACGTACAGGCTCGGCAAAAAATAACAGGATGAAAAAAATCTTTGAAGATTTTAAAAACTTCCTGCTCGCTATCTATGACAATATCGTCAGACTTGACCTTGACGAAAACGAAATACCCGAAATTATGCACCTGTTCGACAGGCTGCTTACCACCGAACACGAAAGAATAAAAACAAAAGTGTTTGATAAATGTAACCAAATCGATGAAGAAATCCAAAATATTCTCGCTAACGAAATAAATGAAATTGACAGGCTGCACAACATCAAAAAAACTAATATATTCTGGGGTATGGAACAGGAAAAACACAGGGAAAAGGTTGAGCACTACCTGAATATGGCTGAAATGCAATCCAGAAAACTTCCTAAAGAAGTACAATCTGCTCAAGAACGGTTTAAAAACGCTACGTTTGCCATTCTTGAAACCGCTACGGGCTATAAAAGACAATTTATCGCTAATCCTAAAAATTGGGAAAAAGTCCAAAAAATTATAGAAACAACCGATAAAATAACTGCCTCGGGCGGTATGATGAATGAATGGCTTGAGTTCTATTCCGATACCGGCGTTAATTATGATAATCAAGATATTGAGGGCGATTATAACCTCGCACAACAAGCGTTTGATAACCTCGTTAATAAAGCGTGGGAACAAGAAAACGACAAAGTCGCCAGGTTCTTTGGTAAATTTGACTTCCTTTATCACAGGCTCAAAAGTGCTGAAGGTAAAGAACAAAGTGCCTTAATTGATGCACTTGCCAAACTCTGCGGGGATATCTCTTTTCTGCCTGATGAGGCTATGACGTATGTCGGTGAAAAATTGGCCGAACTTGAAGATCTTAAGATTGAAAATAATGCCGGCAATCAATATTTCGAACGCTCTAAAGTATTAAATGCACCAATCTCTATTCAGCTACAGGCGTTTATCTCCAATAAAATCCATAAAATGAAATACTACGATACTAAAGAAAAACGCATAGTAAGATTTTCCAATGTCAATAAATTGTATTTAAAAGTCAAACATGCGACAAGTGTTGCCGGTGCTGAAAGAATTGTCAGAGAGATTAACCGGTTTGCCATAGAAGAATTGCAGATAAAACAAAAGGCTATCCTGCATAAAGAAATCCAGAAACAACTTAAAATTAACTCTAAACTCGTTAAGGTCGGGAATATAAAACGGGGCAAGTTCGACTGGAAAACAAATACTGTATTTGCAGAATTGCGGGAAATAAACCGGTGGGATAAACAGGCTGTTGAAAAATACCGTGCATTGTGTGATGCCGACAGTATCGTTCAAGGTGAAATAAACGCCGAAAACGGCATTGTGTCAAGCGGGAATATGCTTACTGCCTACACAAACGAAACAGAACTTCTAAAAACACAGTTTATCGAATATCGTGCAACTGTCGCACATGACGGAACAGAAAGAAGTAAAATTAAACACCTTAATCCAACACTCGCAAAAAAAGTACTTGAGGGTATACTTAAGCTGAAATCTGTCGGACGCAGTGCAAGAAATGAAGAAGAGTTTAAAAAAGCTTTTACAAGGTATAAACTCGGTAATGACCTCACCGAAAGACTCGATAATATTAAAGAAAATAAAATCGCTAAATTTATTGCCGGTGTCGTCGGCGGAGCTAATAAACTTACATCAGAGGCTACTCTCGCTAACTGGGAAAGCTTGCTTAATGCACTGTTCGGCAAAGATATCGCACAAAAATATTCATTGCTCTATGACCAATCAAACGTTGAAGTCTATGCAAGAAATATTCTGCAAAAACTCTATAAACGTGCATCGGAAATCTACGGATTTCCGGAAAATAATCTGTTGAATAAAATTATCGACTATGACGGAATCAATAAACTTGTTAAACTCATGCAAGAATACGAAAATGAAATATACACTTTTAAAGAAACAACATTTTCAACCGTTGAAAATAAGTCTGTTGAAACAAATATTGAAATTTCTCGCTCAAATCTGATTGTGTTCTATGGCTGGGCATTAAATAAACAGCTTGAACAAAGACTGATAAATCAGTTCGGCGGAGCGGAAAACCTCACTAAAATGTTTGAAAAACTCTCTGATGAGGATAAAAGCTTTGCTCATCTGCTCGTTGATACCTGTGACAGTATGTATGACGATATTAACGAGGTGTTCATTAACACCGTTGGTATGTCACTGCCTAAAGTCGACAACTATCTGCCCTCATCAACTGAAAGAGTTTGCTCCGATTTAGATATGCTGCAGGATACACTTATCCGCTCTAATATGCCGTCTTTCAACAAAGACCGCGTCAGGTGCTCCAGAATTAAAATGAAAGCTCTTAACCCGTTTGAACTCGTTATGCCGCATATTAACAAAGTTTCCGCATACGTTATTATGTCAGAAAAACTAAACCTTTATAATAAAATATTTAAAGATACCGCATTGAAAGCTAAAATACTGGAAGTGTTCGGGAAAAAAGACGGTGCAATAATTCATCAAAGACTTATCAGTGCACTTGATTGTCTGGTATTCCCGGAATATTGCAAAGGACTTAATACCGGAAAAAGCATAATCGATACAATCTCTAAAAACTACATAACAGCATCAATCGGCGGCAACCTGAAAGTTATGTTTTCACAGTTGACAAGCTGCATAAACTATATGGAAGATATGCCGGTTAATAATTGGATATCGGGATTTGCAGACTGTATCGCACACCCGAAAAAAACCGTTAAATACATGCTTGATAACTGTGAATATCTAAAGGCACGTATCGGCGGAAATTCACAAAACGAAGTTATTGCAAGAATAACAGCTGATGCAGACAGGTTTAAAACACTCAGACAATTCTTTACTGCTAATACCCGCTTTGGCGATATCGGGGCTATTGTCTTTGGCGGGAAACCCTATGTTGATTACCTTATCAACGAAAAAGGATTGAGCAAAGAAGAGGCGTTTAAAAAATTTGTTGAGTCAACTCTTCGCTCGCAACAATCCGGACATAGCTCCGCTACTTCCGTCTGGCAGAAAAAACAAGTCGAAAACCCGCTTGCAAGAATGTTCTTTGCATTCAATAATACAACATTACAATATGAACGTAAATTCGTAGACAGTATAGCACAGGTTAGCAAGGGTGAAATCTCTAAGCCGCAGTTTATTAAATCATTCCTGATTTATAAAATATTTAATCCTGTTATGTTTTCATCATTTATCGGCGACCTTGCACTGTTGAAATTCATCTCTCAGCTGTTCGGTGATGATGATGACGTCAACCCGTTTGCTGATGCGGGTATATCTATGGGAACAGCAATACTTCTTTCAGGATTTAAAGGCTACGGTTACCTCGGGTTTATCGCTAATGCCATTACTACGCTTGCCGTGAAATATGCACTCGGCGAAAAATACTTTACTAACTCCGTTCCGATAATAACCGATTTGGAAAAAATCGGAAAAACACTCTTTACAAAAGGAGCAAAAGGAGAATTGGAATTTATGGATTATGCAGGTATGTTGGCAACTCTGGGCAACTACTCACTTGGCGGCGTTCCGGCTCAAAGACTGCTTAATATGCTCGGCGGTGTGTATGATATATCACAGGGTAACACCGCTAAAGGTACTATTAGAACAATCGGCTACAGCAGTTATAAAGCTGATGATGTTTTCGGCGAAGATGAAGATTAACAAATCAATATCTTCAGGCGCTTATTGAAGTCGCGGAGCGGGTGGGAACCCGGACGGAGACAGTGCAACTGCTTTGCAAGCGGAGCGGGTGGGAACCAGTTCCCACTGCCGCTGCCGCAGCAATTTAAAATGTTAGTACAAAATATCGGCAGACCGTGTAAAACGCACGACAGCGTAGTGTTGACCTGCCCGCCTTGCCCTACGGCAAGCCGGCACCGTCAGCACCGACTCCGTTGCACTACGAGGCTTTGCCGATATAGTCTGTCGCAAAGGGGGAAATATGACAAACGAAACAGATTATTCACCAATAACATATAACGGTAACGGTGCTACAACTGAATTTAAATTCGATTGGAAAATCTTTGCAAATTCAGAGTTAATCGTTAAATTGATTGACTCCGACGAAAACGAAGAAACTCTTACACTGAATTCGGACTATACTGTTACATTTAATTCCACAGGCGGAAGTGTTACTTTCACCTCTGCTCCGGCATCTGATAAAATTGTGTTTATTGCAAGAAGTGTTCCAAATTACCAGAGTACAGGCTACTCCACCTCTGTCGGTTTCCAGGGCTCGGAAATTGAAAAATCATTCGATAAAGTTTCATGTAATCTTCAAGAAATGGATTATAATATCGAGGAATTTAAAACAGAAATTAACACGACTTTATCCGATGTTATAAGTGCTGCCAATGACATTGAAACCGCACTCGCTACAGTCAGTGATGCATCAGAACAAGCTGCAACAACTCTTCAAGAAGCAGAAGAACTGGCTGCAAGCATTGAAGCGGGTAAAGAAGAGGTGTCGACCGTTTGCGAAACTTTTAAAGCGGCATACGCATCAACTATACAATGCTCTGATTTTACCGAATTTCGCGTTTATGGCACAGAGCCGGGCATTTACAAAAGTACGGCAGACAGTGTTAATATCTATTATTATGGCAGCTCAAACACAGATTATTATATTACGGTTGAACATCCAATTATTACTGCAAGCTGCTCAAGCAGCTGTTATACAGCACAGATAGAGGACGGTCAGGGCAATACTTATTATTGTTATTCTAACAGTTCATACGGTGGCTATAATATGATAAATCAACTGGGTGTTATGAGTTTGCTTGAAAGCTACAAAATATCTTCGCCGGCAACCTCATCAAGGTATACAATACAATTATCGACCGCACAGCAGGCAATGATGAGCGCGTCAGGGTGTTCAATGTTTGTTGACATAACCGGCTGCTATGATGCAGGTACTAACGGCACCTGGTTTTATAAACCAATGTATCTGAACTACATCGGCTCAACAGGTGAGACTGCAGCAGGTTTTGCAGTGTATTATGATGCATCAAACGGTGTGTTATATATCCATACTAATAACTCCTGCGATATAACAGAGGGCTACACCTGCACTGCAAGCACAACTACAGTCAGCAACTATAAATCTATAGGTATCGGCTCCTGCGGGTATTTGTGGGTCCACGTGTATATGGTAAAGTGCGACGGTACTTTTGTGGCAAATGGCAGTATAACAGCGTTGTAATAGCGAAAGGAGTATAACTATGACAACATACGCAAAAAAAGATGACGACTATGTAATCTGTATCGGTAGTGTACCGGCGGGTTATGTTGAAGTGGATGAGAGTGACTACAACACTCACCGGCTTTCACTCAGAAAAGAAGAGCGGCTGAATGAAGCCTGCAATCGCGCAAAAGAACATTTAGAGGGCGGGTACGCTCTGTATGCCGTTGATGATGATAACCATATCGAAGCAACAGACGGCAATATCGGAAAATTAACATCCTACGCACTGGCTTTTATCACCGGCACACTGTCGGAAGATGATACAGTTGAGTGGACAACAAAAGAAGATAACGTAATTGAGCTGACACAATCCGGATTAAGCGCGGCTCTTTCAGGGCTCGGAGCGGTTCAGGCGGAGGTGTGGAATGTTAAATATCCCGCATACTTAGAGCAAATCAATGCGGCAGCAACACTCGAAGAACTCGAAAGTATCGAGATAGAGTATTAAACATACGGAGTCGGTGTTGCGGCAGCGGGTGTCGACTCCGTCGACATAGTCTGCCGATTCCTTTGAGTTTTATAAAGCAATTTGAACAACATTATCAAGGTTTATACTCTGACGGACTTTCCACAAGTCATATACAAGCTGCTCTCTTAACCAAACTTCAGCAGACGTATTAAAACATTTAGCAAGTTTCAAAGCAGTTTCTGTTGTTATCGGAACTTTTGCATTTACAATATTTGACAGGTGTTTACGGCTTATGCCGGTCTTGAGTGCTAATTCTGCAATGGTTATATGATATTCGTTTAAATATAATTCTTTTAAGGTTTCTCCGGGATGAGGGGGGTTAAACATTTCCATAATATATACTCCTTTCTAATGATAATCCTGATAATCTACAATATAAACATCTGATGTTGTTTTATTATATTTAAAAGTTATCCGCCAGTTAGCTTGAACGGTTATCGACCATATACCCCGCATATTACCGCTTAATTCATGTAACCGTGCAGAGGGGAAATCAATATCTTTTAAACTCTCCATGAGGTTCAAGCGGTTTAATATTAACCGTAATCTCTTTTGATGTATCGGCTGAATACCTTTAACAGAACCTGTTTTGTAAAATTCTTCAAGCCCCTTGTGCTTAAATGACATTATCATATTTACATTATAACCAAATTGGTTACAGAAAACAAGTATTCGTTACAAAATAATAAGGAGGAAAATTTATGAACGAAACAGTAAAAACAGTATTAACAAACATCCTGACAATGGCAATACCGTACATTAAACAGTTGATAACCTCAAAGGTAGTGCCGGCACTCAAACGCAAAGCGTATGAGCGGTTAGACGATTTTACATCGGACAGGATAGAAGATTTGTATGAGCTGCTTGAGAAAATTAACACAGAACAAAACGAAACCAAAAAAACAGCACACTTAGAGGGCTTTAAATTAGGACTGGCAACCCTGAAAGCGATTGCTGGCAAAATAACCGAAGCCTGCGCAGTGCTTGAAAACGCAATAGGCGGCTAATATGGATAATCAGTCAATAATATCAATTGTCGGGCTTGCACTGACTCTGGTTGTTAACCTCTGCATTGTTGCATATATGCAGGGGCGGACAGTCACACAACAACAGGACTTTGAAAAACTGTTTGAACTCAACAAAAAAGATGTCGAAAACCACTTCAAACGGCTTGAGCTTAAACAGGATAAACACAACAACCTGATTGAGCGTATGGCGATAGTCGAACAATCAACAAAATCCGCACATCACAGACTTGACAGCCTGCAAGGATAGCAGGCTGATAAAGCGCGTAAATATACTTTTAATAACACAGAAAGGAAGGTGTTTTATGAAACGCATAATCATCCACTGGACTGCCGGTACGGGCAGTCCTAACTCTGTTGACAAACAACACTACCACTATCTTATAGATTCAAAAGGAGAGATGCACAATGGGGATTTTAAACCCGAAGATAATGAAAATTGTACTGACGGTAAGTATGCAGCACACACCGGGGGCGGAAATACAGGCTCTATCGGTGTGTCTATGTGTGGTATGTACGGTTTTACTTCTGCTGACAACATAGGGAAATACCCGCTGACAGCTAAACAGTGTGAACGTTGTTTTAAACTCATTGCTGAGCTTGCAAAAGAGTATAATATTTCGATTACTCCCGAAACTGTAATGACGCATTACGAATTTGGATTAAAAAATCCCTCAACTACATCAGCCGGTAAAATTGACATAGTTTATCTGCCGCCTTTTCCTGATGTAGCAGCATCGCAAATGGGTGATTTTATAAGAAGCAAGGCTCTTTGGTACTATAAGAAAATTTAATAAAACAAAAAAGCAGGTATTTTTATACCTGCTTTTTTTTTGTGCATAAAAACACAAAGAGATTATAAAAAGGAATTCTTCACAAACGGGACTATTTTTTTTGTCTCATTTTCTTTCAATGGTCTCACATTTATCTCACATTTTTTTG
>JAJPXE010000030.1 GCA_021205645.1 Candidatus Gastranaerophilales bacterium
GGCTTAATCCATAAAATCTGCATCATCAAATTCTATTTCAAGATTATCATCATCCGTATCTTCTGCTATATCAAGCAGATTTTCATTATCTTGCTTTTTATCTTCTTTTTTTCTTTTACGGGCATAGACTCCCATACCTCCGCCGGCATCAGCATTTGATGAATATGATTTAAATGGGTCGTTCCCGCTTATTCCAAATGACATATTTAATTACCTCTGTTTATTCCATTATAAAATATTTTGCATATTTTGTACAGAGTTAAATCTGCCAATTGTGCCTGTAATTTATAATTAAACCGCTTTACTTTATTGTAAATTTTTATTAATATATTATTAGCATGGTAGCAAAAAATTCATTAATTATGTTTCTTATTAATGTACGATAAGGAGTGTCTTTGCATGGAAATCAATAATTCAAAACAGGTTAAAGGTGTAACATTTAAGGGTTATCAGCACAAGAAAACCGAAACTGGAGCACAGGCATATGAATTTAATTATATGTATGATTCAGGCAAGTATGAATGCAAAATCCAGTTTTTTAATGTAGGCAAAGACAAAAAAAACAATTTTTTCATAGAGAAAGGCAGTGATAACTCAATGGAACCGCTTTATACGGCAGATGTTCCGAAAGACGGCGTAACAGTTGACCCTGAATATGATTTGGGACTGGGAAACGAAGAACCGTTTGCATACAGATTTATATTAAAAGATAAGAAAAGCGGTGAAATCAAATATCCGAAAGAAGACGGAACTCAAATAGAGGGATGCACAATAGTAACCCGCCGCGGTACAACCGTAACGAAGCAGGGACCTATGTATCTGGCAAGTGTCGACACCCTCGCTCCGGGCTATGTTTTCCAAGGGTTTAAAGATAAAGATACCGGTGCTTTACATGTTCCCGATGCTGATGAGAAGAAAGAAATTGCTGATAAGATAAGGAATTCAGGCAGAACTTTTTCAAACACAATGGGCGGAACGCTTGCGGGTATTTATGCAAAAGTTCCGGAGATAAGACAGGCCGGCAACAAGAGGATTATAACACTGCCTTTAAAGGGCGGCGACAGCGTTTCTTCGCACAAATACTGGAATGCCAACAATATGCTTTTAGCAGGCGGTATCGGTAATATTAATGATTATAATGCATTACAAAGACAGGTGTTCAAGTACGGAATGAATATGGTTGATGACGGTACTTTTACATCTGAGGGTTTGCAGGGTATTCATTTTCAGCGTGCAATAAAATGGATGGACAGCGAAGATAAGCCTGATGAATACTATTTCTTCAGGATGAGCGGTATTCAAGACGGAAGTTTGGGACTGGGGGTTGTTCCTGAGAATATGGAAAACCTTAACCATAAGATTATAAACTCTCCGTTTGATTATACTCTGCAAAAAGACGGACAGTATAAAATTACCAAAAACGAACAGTATGACCCGAAACAACCTACTACACTTCAAATTTTTGATAATTCGTTAGTATCAGATGAACAAAGAAACGATAAAACAAAAATAATTAAATCATATGCAAAGACAACATCAGGAAATAAACTTGCAATGAATACCCACGAAGACACACCTATGCCGTATTCATTTGAGATTAACCCTTACGAATACAAGAAGAATGTAGAAAATTTGAATGAAGTAAACACTCAGCGCAGCGGCTCTGACAGGATAAAATTAAATACTCCGGAGGGAACAATGTTTGCCGGATATTTATCGGGAATAAGTATAGAAGAAAAACACGAGGGCGGATTTGTTTGTTGGGATGCTAACACAGATATGGTTAAGATGAACTATTTTGCATCCAATTATGACAATGAGCTGTTGGCGGAAGAAAAAAATCCTGCAAAACGTGCTATAGAAATGGACAAACTTCGCAGAGGGAATTGTCAGGTTCAAGATATGGCGGTTTCTGCCGGAAAATACTGGACAAAACATGTCAGAAAGGTTCATAATGAATATGTCGCTAAGACATTAGGCGATATTTCATCAAATCCGTCAAAAGCATATAACAGAATTTCAGGAATTATAGACACGCAAAATCTGCAAAATCCGAAACTACCGGAAGATGTGAGATTATCAAGAGATGTTGTAAAAAATATTCTTGATGATAATTATGAATTTCGCCCGAAAATATCGGATTACAACGATTTGATGAATTCATCGTTAATGGAATTGCCTTTAGATGCGATAGAATTTGCCCCTGATACACAGGGAGCTTTGTCATCGCCTTATTTAATGAAACGATCACCTGATTCGGATCATATCGGAGAGTCAAGATTTGATGCAATGAACGATGATACATACAGAGTTCCTAAAAAATATGCAAAAACATATAATAAAATGAACGATGTATTCACGGGTGAAATCAGGGGTTTTGCGGATAAAGTTCTTCAAAAAGTCAATGACGTTTCAAAAGAAAAATTGTTTGATGATGAGGGTGTTACGGAATACGGTCAGTATGTAATTCCGTTAGTAGCGGAAGATATCGCAAAATATGCGGTGGTAAAAGCTCTCATGCCGGAAGTGGGAGTAAAACAGCTTAAAAACGGTGAGATTGCTTATGATTACGATACTATGACGGAGAAAGGTTCATTAAGAAATATTGGTATTAACGGTGACAGCCAGCAGGATGAAGCAAATCAGATTGTTAACAAGATTAAAAGCGGAGTTGATGATTTAAAAACAGGCGATATTAATTTTGTAGCAGCTTCAATAACGAAACGTTTTGAACATACGAATACAAACAGTTTCAAATTTGCGGAGGCAATGGTTGATCGTTCCGGATTAGGTTTAGATTGGCGTCTTGATGCTGCAAAAGATATTGCGGATATGGATTCAGTCAGAAATGCAAAACAAAGTTTCGACACCGGCTGGGGTAATGTTATAGGTTTCTGGTCAAAGTTTGTTGATGCAGTAAAACAGGAAAACCCTAATTCATATACTGTAGCTGAAATAACGGATGTAGGTGATTTAATGAATGCGGCAATGCCTGATGACCGTGATGTAATTTATGATGATGGCGGGAAAGCGATAGGTGCAATGTTTGATATTGCCGGTATTACATCAGAAGCTGATTATTCGTTCCTGTTTAACGGTATATCTAATATGTTCAGCCTTGATTTTGCATCAGGAAATGATAAGGTGGCAAATTCTGACGAAAATCGTGTTGAGAAATTGGAATCAGCAATCAGTGGTATTGCATCCAAATCAATAGATTATAAACGTAACTTATACACATTTGCGGGAAACCACGATAAGACCCGTATGATACATGCTCTGTCAATGGATTTAGGGTTGTTTCATTCTGACCTAAATGTAATTGACGGTAATCAGCGCAACCGTAAAATTGCTTATATGATTATGAATGATAAGATGAATGATAGTGATATTGACAAAGATGGTTGGAATGCAATAAATAATGACCCGTCGTATTTTAATAATGTAAGTGCAAAAGGAATTGCAAATGCTGATTTGCTTCGTTCGGGTATAGGTAAAGCAAATGAGGAATTAAAAAACGCCGAAAAAGCCGAAGTCAGTAATAGTTCTGCAAGTGAAGAAGAAAAGCAGAAAAAATATGCTGAAATTGACAACAGATATAATACAATATATGCAGCATTATCAAAATCCGTAGCAGATGTGGTTAACGGTAAATATTACAAGACCTCGCAGGAAAGTAATAATAGTTCTGCACCTAATTCGACAAAGAAAATCGGAGAAAAAGACGGTTTTGGCTCCAAACCGATACCTGATGCGTTTGATATCGTATACGATCAGGCAGTAGAAAAACATGGTCTCGGCGATAAATTAAACGGTGATGATTTAATTAAATACAGAAATACGGTAGATTCAAAGGCAACTGAGGTTGGACGGATAAAAGCAAGGATAATAACGAAATTTTTAAATGCAATTTCGGGTAATCCTACCGTATACAGCGGCGACGAGTTAGGAATGACCGGCGGTGAGGATAAGTGTAAAAATACATATCTTCAAAACCGTAACGCATTAGACTGGTCAATTGTTGAAGATGAAAACAATCCCAATTACCGTGCTGATATTGCGGAATACAAGAGATCTATAGAGGATATAAGCCGCCTGAGAACGGATGATGATTTAAACAGATTGGAGGCATTGAATAACGGTTCAATGTATAAGCTTAACAGGCAATCCTGTTATGTGAACGGGACACCTGATAAGACATTTGTTTCGGCAATATTGTCACAGGCATCAAACGGTGCAATGGCTGTTTCCGTTCTTAATCCTAACGGTATATCGACAAGTTCAAGAATTGAAGCCGGCAATGTTAAACCTGCCGATATATGGATGGACGGTATAGAGTTAAAGGGTAATAACGGAGAAATATCCGTAACTCCCGAAACAAAATTCAAAAATATTATATCAGCTGATGAGTCTGTATATCAAGTTGTATACGATAATGATAAAAATGGTTATTATATCAAGCGAATGGTCAACGGTAATCCTGACGGTTTTGTTCTTGACGGAAAAACGGCTCCTGATGGTGTATTAATGCTATATCATCTTCCTGAAAATATTGAGACTGAAAGAGAACAGCTTGCTAATAAAAAGGTGCACGCACGTGAATATTACAATAAAGTATATAATATTGGTAATGACAGAGGTTATGAGAAACCGAAAGATGATAACAGGGGCGGCAATATTGATTTGACCTCGAAAGAATAGTGCGGGATTGTTCCGATTGGTTCTGTAAGTTCTGTGTCTAAAAAAAAAAAAATAGTATAAAATTTTTCTAAAATACTTGATACTTTCGTGCATTTTATGTATGATACAGGTATGCGCATATAAATAGGAGAGATACATGTTCGAACGTTTTACGGAAAAGGCCATAAAAGTCATAATGCTTGCACAGGAAGAAGCACGGCGATTAGGTCATAATTTTGTAGGCACGGAGCAGGTTTTGCTCGGATTAATAGGTGAAGGTACGGGAGTTGCCGCAAAGACCTTGAAATCAATGGGTGTAAATCTTAAAGATGCTCGTGTTGAAGTTGAAAAAATTATCGGCAGAGGTTCAGGTTTCGTAGCGGTAGAGATTCCGTTTACCCCCAGAGCAAAAAGAGTTTTAGAATTATCCTGGGATGAAGCAAGGCAGTTAGGTCATAACTACATTGGCACGGAGCATTTGTTACTGGGTTTAATCCGTGAGGGTGAGGGAGTTGCCGCAAGAGTACTTGAAAATCTCGGGGTTGATTTGAATAAAATCAGAACAAATGTAGTTAAGATGCTGGGTGAGTCAAAATCACAGACCGTAACATCAGGCGGCGGTTCGTCATCCTCGTCATCTGCATCAAAGGTTAAGACTCCGAGTCTTGACGAATACGGCACTGATTTAACTATGGCAGCATCGGAAATGCGCTTAGACCCTGTTGTCGGCAGAGAAAAAGAGATTGAAAGAGTTATTCAAATACTTGCAAGAAGAACAAAGAATAACCCTGTATTGTTAGGCGAGCCGGGTGTCGGTAAAACTGCAGTAGCGGAGGGACTTGCCACAAGGATTGTTAACGGTGAAGTTCCTGATATACTTGACGGTAAGAAAGTTATTCAACTTGATATGGGTTTGCTTATTGCAGGCACAAAATACAGAGGTGAGTTTGAAGAACGTCTCAAAAAGATTATGGATGAAATCAGACAGTCAGGAAATGTTATCCTTGTAATAGATGAAATGCATACCCTAATCGGTGCGGGAGCGGCAGAGGGTGCTATTGATGCTGCGAATATTCTTAAACCTGCACTTTCAAGAGGTGAAATTCAGGTTATCGGAGCTACTACCCTTGATGAGTACAGAAAATATATTGAAAAAGATTCTGCACTTGAGCGGCGTTTCCAATCGGTTATTATTGAAGAGCCTACTATTGATGAAACTATTGAAATTATCAGAGGTTTAAAATTCAAATACGAAGAACACCACGAGTTGATAATTTCTGATGAGGCTGTTGTTGCATCAACGAAACTTTCTTCAAAATATATAACAGACAGATTTCTTCCTGATAAAGCGATTGATGTCATTGATGAAGCGAGTTCAAAAGTCAGGCTCAAGGTCAGCTCATTATGTCCTGAGGGTCGTGAACTAGATAAGCAGTTAAAAGATATTGTTAAAGAAAAAGAAGATGCCATAAGAAATCAGGATTTTGAAAAAGCATCGGCCCTGCGTGATGATGAAGCGAATATGAAAGACAAAATCCGTGAAGTTACCGAGCAATGGAAAAAAGATAATGAGGCAAATAAGCCTGTTGTAACGGAAGAAGATGTTGCGGAGGTTATCTCGACAATGACGGGAGTTCCGGTAACAAAATTGACCGAGGGCGAAAGTGAGCGTCTGCTCAAGTTGGAAGATACGCTTCATGCCCGTGTAATCGGTCAGGCGGAGGCTGTCACATCTATATCCAAAGCTATAAGGCGCGCAAGAGTCGGTTTAAAAGCGCCGAACAGACCAATAGGAAGTTTCATATTCTCCGGTCCTACCGGTGTCGGTAAGACTGAGCTTGCAAAAGCTCTTGCAGAAGCAATGTTCGGTTCGGAGGATAATATGGTTCGGGTCGATATGTCTGAATTTATGGAAAAACACTCAACATCAAAACTGATAGGTTCTCCTCCCGGATATGTCGGCTATGATGACGGCGGACATTTATCAGAGATTATACGTAAAAAACCTTATGCGGTTATTCTGTTTGATGAGATTGAAAAAGCTCATCCGGATATCTTCAACATAATGTTACAGATACTGGACGACGGCAGATTAACTGATGCTAAAGGACGTCATGTAAACTTCAAGAACACTGTCATCATAATGACTTCAAACGTCGGGGCGAGTATGATTACCACACAGGGCAAACTAGGGTTTACGACTGCCGAAAATGCAAGCAAAGATAAATATGAAAAGCTCAAAGATACGGTCAACGAAGAATTAAAAAAGGCATTCAGACCGGAATTCCTTAACCGTATTGATGATATCATCGTATTTAATCATTTGCAGAAAGAGGAAATCAGAGAGATTGTCGACCTTATGATGAAAGATTTGTTCAAGAGATTATCCGAAAGGGAGTTATCTATTGAAGTAACCGATGAGGTTAAAGATTTTCTTGCAAAAGACGGATATTCGGAAGCATACGGCGCAAGACCGCTCAGACGTCTTATCCAGCGTAAGATAGAAGACCAGCTTGCTGAAGAAATTTTGACGAATGCTTATGAGCCCGGTGATGTAATTTTATTAAAGCTCAAAGACGAGAAGTTTGTGTTTGAGAAAAAATCTAAAAAAGAGGTCACTGCATAGTCCTTAAAATCAAGTGTATCAGATATTTGTATATTTATTGCAGCAGCTCTAATATTGCAGGCATGTGTTATGTCTTGTAAATGTTGTCTTGATTGGGTATAATAAACCGGTAAGCAAGAAGGGAGAACTATGACAAAGGTTACATTGCTCAAAGGCGACGGAATTGGACCTGAGATTTCAGAAGCTGTAATAAAAGTTTTAGATTATGCCGGAGCCGATATTGATTGGGATTGCCAAATTGCAGGTGCGGAAGCAGTTGAAAAATACAATACTGCGCTGCCGGAGAATACCGTAAATTCTATAAGGCGGAATAAAACAGCACTTAAAGCACCGATTACAACACCCATAGGGAAAGGGTTCCGCTCCGTTAATGTCCAGTTAAGAAAAGAGCTTAACCTGTTTGCAAACGTCAGACCGTGCAAAAATATTCCGAATATTAAAACCCGATTTGATAACGTTGATATCGTAGTTGTGAGAGAAAACACGGAGGACCTTTATGCAGGTATTGAAAAACAAATTGATGACAATACCGCACAGAGTATAAAAATTATCACACGGGATGCATCATTAAGGATTTCCGAATACGCATTTGATTATGCAGTAAAGAATAATCGGATAGAAGTTTGTGCTGTGACAAAGGCAAACATCTGCAAGTTATCAGACGGTTTGTTTCTGCAATGTGCAAGAGAAACAGCGGAAAAATATCCGCAAATAAAATATAGAGAAATGCTTGTTGACAACTGCTGTATGCAGTTGGTACAAAATCCCGGGCAATTTGACGTACTCTTGCTGCCGAATTTATACGGTGATATAGTTTCCGACCTGACAGCAGGTCTTGTGGGCGGACTGGGAATTGCGAAAAGTGTAAATACCGGCAAAGATTGTGCCGTATTTGAGGCAGTACACGGCTCTGCCCCTGATATAAAAGGTTTGGACAAAGCTAATCCGACTGCACTCTTACTGTCAGCTGTTGATATGCTGAAATACATCGGACAAAATACAACGGCTTATAAAATTGAAAAAGCATTGTACAAAACCTTATCCGATAATATAAAAACAGCCGATATCGGCGGGAACGCACGCTGTTCGGAGTTTGTGCGGGCTATTATAGAGAACTTGGAGAAAAATTGACTATGACTGAATATTTATTCGACCCTGGATACGGCAGACATCTGAACAGTCTTATTTATACACTCGAAGACATCTATGAAACAATAGGCAAGTTTAAAAATTTGAGTCAAAGAAAATTCAAGTTTAAACAATATTTTCCTGCCATTCTTGAGCTTTTAGACCAAAACACAACATTCTATCTCGGTTGTCTTTTATGGGCGGTATACCTAAAATCTCAACCGGAAGGTGATATAATCAATAACCACTGCTTAGGAAATGTTTTTGACGAACAAACTTCACTTATCGAATTGCTATTTCTGATGAAATTTTCGCAAACATTTTCAAAAGATACTAAATACTATCTTAATGAGGATTTTGTATATCCTGAAGAATATAGTGGAATTCTTGAGATTTATAAAGAATTTGCAATTCTTAACGATGGTTTTGTCAATACAAAAAAGAATACGGATATAACAATCCCTGACAAACTAAAAACGCCGCCGCCGGAGGATTTAGAAACAATCAAAAGAACTATTGATGAAACCGTAAGTACGGGTGATTTTGATAAACTGCTGAAAATTAGAGGATTAATACTGTAATTTATGAACATAACGGGCGGAATATACAACGGACGAAAAATACAATCACCTGATGAAAAAATCACCCGTCCGACATTATCTAAAATCAGAATGGGTATTTTTAATACCCTTTATTCCCTTGCCGGCACATATACTGACAGGAGTTTTCTTGATATGTTCGGCGGTTCGGGGATAATGGGGTTGGAAGCGTTATCAAGAGGGTTCAAAGAAGTTACGGTGTTTGAAAAAAATAAAACCGCCGCAAAAATAATAAAAGATAATTACAATTCACTCGGGCTGAAACCTGATTTATATATCGGCGACAGCCTCAAACTAATAAAAAATTTGAATAAAAATTTTGATGTCATTTATATAGATCCGCCGTATATGAG
>JAJPXE010000225.1 GCA_021205645.1 Candidatus Gastranaerophilales bacterium
CCTCACCCGAAAATCTGGTTCTCGTTCCTCGAACCGATTTTCTGCCCTCTCCGGCGGAAATGAGCGTCGAGCGAAGCTCAACGCTCCTGCTCCGCATGTCCGGAGAGGGCAGAAAAGAACCCGTCGGCAGGGATGAGAGGGTTGAAATACGTCTTGTTTTAAAAATTGTAACAATTTTCTGAAAATTGAAAAACTTATGTATAGTTTTGTAACAATTTTAACATCCTGTATCTTTAAAAAAGCTAAAAAACAACAAAATTCAAACAGTATAAAAGATATAACTTTTAGAAAAAAATAACAATTGTTAAAGTTTATTAAGCAATTTTTTGTTAAGATTTGTAAAAAATATCAAAAAAATCCCAAACAAAGCAGGATAAAATTGTAAATTTTTGTAACAAAATGGCCATTAATATCAACGTTTTATTAAAGATTTTAACCAATAATGCCGTTGAATGTAACACAATACTAATTGTGTTACATTCGGATGCGGCAAATCAACACAATATAAAGGCTTTTTATTTTTTAATGCAGCTTACTTAAATCTCCGCATGTTTTGCAACATTTGTTTCATACCGAGTTTACCACCCAAATTACCGCCCATCTTAGCAAATTTAGAAAGATTTTTCTTCATTCCGCTCATACCTTTCATCATCTCACGCATCTGTTCAAACTGTTTGACAAATATATTTATATCATGAATACTTATCCCGGAACCTGCTGAAATCCTGCGCTTACGACTCGAATTTAACAACTCCGGATTGTTCCGCTCATCTTCTGTCATACTCTGAATGAAAACCTCTATACGCTTGAATTGTTTTTCTCCCTCGTGAGAAATTAACTCTTTCTGATCTTTTGCAAGATTTAACCCCGGTATCATTCCCATAATCTGATCAATTGAGCCAAACATACTCATCTGTTTTTTCATCTTTAAGAAATCATTAAACGAAAACTCTGCACGCTCCATTTTCTTTTCAAGCTCGCGTGCTTCTTTTTCATCAATAACTTCTTTTGCCCGCTCTACAAAACTGACTATATCTCCCATACCGAGAATTCTTGCCGCAATCCTTTCCGGATAAAATGTCTCCAGCGCATTTAATTTCTCGCCGGTACCGGTAAGCTTTATGGGCTTGCCGGTACAATAAGATACACTCAGTGCAGCACCACCTCTGGCATCACCGTCAAGCTTTGTCAGCACTATACCGGTCAAACCTAACTGCTCATCAAAATTTTCTGCAACATTAACAGCCTCTTGACCAACCATTGAATCTATTACAAGCAGCTTCTCTTCCGGATTAAACATCCTGTCTATCAACAACAGCTCTGCCATCATATCTGTATCTATCTGTAATCTGCCTGCCGTATCAAGAATTACAACATTATAATCATTTTCCCGAGCGTAATCCTTTGCCTGTCTGACTATATCCGGCACATCTTTTGAACCGTCTACCGTGAAACACTCCACCCCAATTTGCTCTGACAGAGTCTTTAACTGATTAATAGCAGCGGGACGATATACATCGCACGCCGTAAGCAAAGGGTTCTTACCCTCAGTTTTTAACTTTACTGCCAATTTTGCTGATGATGTCGTTTTACCCGAGCCCTGAAGCCCTAACATCATTATTAATGCAGGTTTACTATCCAAATTTAATGGCGATGCATCTTTTCCCAGAATATTTACAAGCTCATCATTAACTATCTTTACAAGCTGCTGAGCAGGATTAACCCCTCTTATAATGCCCTCTCCTTCAGCTTTATCTTTTATATTTGAGATAAACGACTTTACCACACGCAAATTTACATCAGCCTCAAGCAAAGCACGGCGTATCTCTCTGAGTGCATCTTTCATGTTATCCTGCGTCAATTCTTTGATGCGAGTCGTATCCTGTATTATATTTCGAAGCCTGTCGGCTAATGTTTCAAACATATTATTCTCCGTTATTATTCAGCCAGTTTTATATAATATAAATTATTCTGCCAGCGTAAGTCAATATATTTAACCTTTTTATTTAATATTTTAACCTTTGGGAGTATAGAAGGCAGATCATTTATTTTTTTGAGCGTATCAGGATATGTCGATGCAGATATCGAACCGAGTTTTATTTTGACAGACGGTATCTGTACATATACATCTTCGGGATTTCTTAAATCTATATACTGTACCGGCTCTTTTGATGCCTGTTCTATATCTCTTGCTATAGTCGATAAAAACTTGATTTTTTCTTCATCAAATTTCATTGAGCTGCTGTATGAACCATAAGTCAAAATTTTAACAGTCTTAAACATAGGATTAAGCGGCATATATGCCCGTCCTATCAGTTTACCGTCTTTTGTATAAAATGCAATAGGCGGAACATTCTCATTCGGGGCTATTGTCAGAGCAGGCTCACGTTCCTGAACAAGAACCTCTATACGTGCAGGAAGCCAGAACCTTTTTATATAAACATCCCGTATCGGAGATATCTCCATTATCGATTTCTTTATCTCCTCAGTATTCATCAAAAAAATCGGACAATCAGGAACTTTATTCTCCCTAACAGCTCTTAATATCCGCTCAGATGGCACTATATAATTATTCTCAATCCTTATTGATGTATTCCCTAAACTGTCAAATGCACGGGGGGACAAATGCCAGTATTTTAGTCTGACTATGAAATATATCAACATAACCAGAAATATAATCAGGGACAGTCTACATAAAAATAACAAAACCTTGATATGCTGTTTCGTTTTTTTTATCTGCCGTCTTAATTGAGCCTGCTTTTTACGTCTTGCAACCTGATATCGGCTGACCTTTTGCGAATAGTCTGCATTTGCTGAATTATAACTCTCATTATTGATATTGTAATCTTCCGGCATTATTTATTAAGACCTGCACTTTCAAGTATTAATTTCACCAGTTCATCATAAGAAATTCCGATTGCCTGAGCCTGTGCCGGTAAATCACTGGTATCCGTCATTCCGGGGCTTGTATTTATCTCCAGAAAATAAGGTCTGTCATCTCTTATCATAAAATCAACTCTTGAAACGCCGGAGCATCCCGCAAGAATATGCGATTTTACTGCCAGTCTTTTGGTCAGTCCTGTTGTTTCTGATGATAAGCCCGTTGCGGGAACGATAAATTCCGATAACCCCTTTGTATATTTTGCATCAAAATCATACCATTCGGTTTTGGTTCTTATCTCAAGAATTTCTGTAGCAAATGTTTTGCCGTTACGCTCAAGTACGCCGACTGTTACAAAAAAACCGTCAATAAATTCTTCTATTAATACATCATTGTTATATTTAACAGCCTCCTCATAAGCCTTAAGCAGCTCATCAGGTTTGTTCACCTTTGTCATACCAAAGCTCGAGCCTTCGCTTACAGGCTTTGTTATCAAAGGATATTGCAGACCTTTTACGGCACTGACAACATCTTCGCCTTTTTTTACATAAACAGATTTTATAAGCGGAATTTCTTTATCAGTCGATAAAACCTTTTTTGTATATTCTTTATTCATACAAATTGCACTCGACATAACACCGCAGCCCGTGTACGGAATTTTAAGGATCTCAAGCAGCCCCTGAATACAGCCGTCCTCACCGTATCTGCCGTGCAGTGCATTATATGCAATATCAAAATCTTTAAGCTCATTGGCGATATTTTGTTTAACATCAACGAGTTTTGCCCTCTTATAACCCAATCTCAACAGCGCCGCATGACAATTCTTCCCCGAACGAAGGGAAACTTCACGCTCTGATGACATACCGCCGCATAATACCGCTATTTTAACATCTTTATTCCGTAAAGCTGTTTGCATAATTCTTCCTCACGCTTGTTTTTCTTTCCGATAAAACATATTTCAGGCTCAAGCTCTATTGTATAAGTTTCTTTCACCTGTTTATACATTCTATATATTAACTCCAGAACATCTTCAGAAGTTCCGTCAGCAGTGTTAACAATAAAGTTTGCGTGTTTTTCCCAAACTTTAACTCCGTTAACATCAAATGTTTTAACGCCTGCTTTATCAAGCAGCCTGCCTGCCGAATCGTTTTCGGGGTTTTTGAACACGCTGCCTGCATTCGGTGTCGTTAATGACGGCTGAATTGTACGTCTGAACTCTAAATTCCTGTCCATTAACTCTTTTATCGGCTCTTTTGTACTCTTTTTCAAATCAAATTCCGCCCCGATAAGGATATAACGTCCGTCCTGAAGTAAAGAATGTCTGTAGCCGAATTCCATATCCTGTTTGTTCTTATAGACTATCTCTTTTGTTTTTGTATCAAAAAGACAAGCTCCAACAAAGGTATCGGATATATTTTGCCCGTGAGCTCCCGCATTCATATAAACATTTCCGCCGATTGTACCCGGGAAACCTATCATAAACTCAAACCCGCTTAATCCTGACTCATAAGCCGTTTGAGAGGCAAACGGACCTTTTATACCGCATTCGGCAAGGATTTTTGTTCCCCTGACAGATATTTGACACATTTTTATTGTCGATATGACAACTCCGTCATAACCTGAAGATGAAAACAACACATTTGAACAACCGCCGAGAACAACAGGATTTTTTATATTTTTAAGCAAATAAACAAATTCCTGCTGATTAGCGGGAAAATAAATCTGTTTGACAGGTCCGCCGACCTTGAATGTTGTCATATTTTTTATATCATAATTTTCTTTTAATTCTATTTCCACAATAAATCCTCTTTAGCTTTTTCAAGTTCTCTTGCGAGATTGGTAATTGTTCCGGCACCCAGTCCGATAACAACAGACTCTCTATCCAGTGTCGGGAGCAGAGCTTTTGCCACATCTGACATTGTACCTGATAAATATTCCGCACGCTGAATTTCTTCTGCGAACCTTGCGGAGTTTATCCCCTCAATTTCATCTTCCGATGCCGCATAAACATCAGTTATAACAATTCTGTCGGCAGATACCAGAGCATCTTTAAAATCTTCCCAGAGGCTCTGTAATCTGGTATATCTGTGAGGCTGAAAGACTGCGGTTATTTTTTTACCGGTAAACGATTTCATTGCTGATAACGTAGATTTTATCTCGGTCGGATGATGTGCATAATCATCATATATAACAATTCCGTCAATCTCCCCCGCACGCTGAAAACGTCTGCCCATGCCGGTAAATTCCGAAAAATATCTGACAATATTTTTAATATCAATATTACCCTGATGAAGTGCTGCAACTACACCCAGTGCATTATAAACATTATGTTCGCCCGGAAGAATTATTTTTACAGGCGTGAGCAGCTCTTTTTTGTAATAAATATCAAAAGTCGTATATCCATGATTGTAAGAGATATTCCCAGCCGTGTAATCACCATCTTTTAATCCGAATGTCAGGTATTTGTCTGCATTTTTTAATTGCATAACACCGGTATTATCATTATTTATAAGAACTTTTGCATCTTGATTTAATCCTGACAAAAATCGTTCAAAAGTTTCTAAAATCGATTTCATACCGTATTTGTAAAAATCAAGATGATCCGGTTCAAGATTATTTATCACAACAATATCGGGTTTGTATTTAACGATTGTTCCGTCGCTTTCATCGAGTTCGGCAACAAAAACGGAACCCTGTGCGGAATATTGAGCATTAGTATTGTAATCGGGCAAACTCCCGCCGACAACAAAAGACGGATTTAGACCTGATTTTGATAAAAGATAGGATGCCATACCGCTTGTTGTGGTTTTGCCGTGAGTGCCGGAAAAACCGATAAAACTCTTTCCTGACTTTGATATTTCTGCAAGTAAATCCGAACGGTGACAGATTTTCAAATTTTTTTCTTTTGCACAAACAAGCTCGGGATTATCTTCTCTGATAGCAGAACTCACGATAACAACCGCATTATCGGGAACATTTTCCGCACAATGCCCGATATGGATAACAGCTCCCATTTCCCGCAGCATATGAACATATTTACTGTCATTAACATCAGAGCCGCTGACCTCGCAGCCGTTTTGGATTAAATACTTCGCAAGTCCGCTCATTCCGACTCCGCCGATTGCTATAAAATGATATCTGTTATTCACGACACTCTCCGTTTGCTTGTAACATGCCTGCTTTATAAAATTATAGTACAAAATAATAAACTACCAAAGTCATAATTCAAAATTAATAATAAATACACTATAGGAAGCGGAAATGTTTATATCTTGCCAAGACTACGTTTGAAAACAGGCAGCAGACATGCCGGAATAACGGCTGATATCAATGATATTCCGCTTAATGTTAAAAACAGCACACTATTGTCAATCGAACCGTATTTCCCGCCCCAGAACCCTGCTATCATATTGCCGAAGAAACTCGTCAAAAACCACGTTCCCATTAAAACCGACATAAACTGTTTCGGAGCAAGTTTTGAAACAAGAGATAAACCTATCGGAGAAATACAGAGTTCAGCTATTGTCATAATAAAATACACCCCGACAAGCCACAACGGGGAAACCGGTGTTTTATCCGAAATGCTTCCCGCTATTGCCATAATTACATACGCTATACTCATTAAACTGAGTGCAATAATAAATTTTTCGACTGATGCCGGTTCTGATTTTCTTTTTGCAAGAAATGACCATAAAGCTGATATCATCGGGGCAAGAATGATTATATATAACGGATTTAAGGCTTGAAAATATCCGGCAGGGATTGTATGGTTCAATACTGTTCTGTTCGTTGAATATTCTGCAAACAATGTTAAAGAACAACCAGCCTGTTCATAGCAGCTCCAGAAAAAAATAGTAAATATCATCAGTGCAAACAGTGCATACAGTCGTTTTTTCTCCCGTCTGGTGAGTATTTTTTTGAGTTTTTCTTTACCCGTATTTGATTTATTCACTGGGTAAAGTCCGCAGCTGCCAAGGATTTTATTCTCAAAAATTTTATAAATACCTGCTCCTATCAGCATTCCGGCACCTGCCGAGGCAAATCCAAGACTGAAACCATATTTTACGGCTAATGTTCCGCATACTAACGGCGAAAAAAATGCTCCGAGATTTATGCCCATATAAAATATTGTAAATCCACTGTCTTTTTTTGTATTATCATTATCGTATAAAAGTCCGAGTAGGGAACTTATATTTGATTTAAAAAATCCGTTTGCAATAATCATAACAAAAAGTGAAAGCAAAAATAGAGTTTTACCCCCAAAAGCCAGCATAAACAGCCCAAAACACATCATTGCTGCTCCGATTGAGATACATTTTCTCTGTCCTAAAAACCTGTCCGCAATATATCCGCCCAAAAGCGGGGTTAAATAGACAAAGCCGGTATAAATACCGTAAATATTACCTGCCTGCTGATTTGTGTACATGAGTTGTTGAACCATATACAGCACAAGCAGAGTACGCATTCCGTAATAAGAAAATCTTTCCCACATCTCCACAAAAAACAATAAATACAGCCCTTTCGGGTGGTTTACATTCAATAATCCCGACATAGCTCCCTCAGCAGCTTTGTATCATTTACGAATTCACACAAAAGCGATTTGGAATAGTTCTTTGTAATCGTTTCCAGTGTCATATTACGGTTATGATTGATTATGGACATAATCCTTTCCCAGTTATAATCTCCTTTTGAGAGATGGTAGTGTTTATCAATGATACTGTTAATTTCTCCGTCGCTTAAATGATAACAGTACGGATTAAGATTATTGAATTCCTCAAGATAATCATAAGGTTTTTGCCCGATAGCGGCAGCCGTACAAAAAGCGTGTCCTATATCAAGACAAAATTTGCAATCGTGATTATCAAGCACGTATTTAATATCTTCGATTAAACCGCCAGCTGCAGCAATATCTGGCATGTGCGGGGTGTAATACGGTGTGTTTTCTATTATCATTTTTTGGGGATTGATAATATCAAGCTGACGGACGGTTTCTTTAACGTTACCTTTACGCCCGCAATGGATAATCATATATTCCGCACCGAGTGCATCCATATATGTATCCATTTGTGAATAGATTTTTTTATTATGTTCCAGCAGTTCCGGAACAACGAGATTAACGTTATGACTTGAATGCGGCGAGTGGATTGTAAAACATATATCGTAATTTGTTTTTAAAGTTTCCCATTTTTTGAGCATATCAAGTGAGTCAGGATAGACAAACAGTTCTATATAATCTGCATAACCCGCTTTTATTATTTCTATTGCCTCGTTTTTATATTTTTCATATTGGTTTGAAAACAGTTTCAAACCTAATCTTAATTTACCCATAGTATTATTTTATCACACCAATTTTATACTTGATAGAAAACTGTTTTTATTCTACACTCGTTGGTGTATACACTAAAAAAAAGGAGAATTATTATGTCAAGACGTCCTATTATGGCAGGGAACTGGAAAATGAATTTATTGCAAAATGATGCTAAGTCACTTATTGAGGGAATTAAATCAGGATTAAAAGAATTGAATAAAGAGCAGCTTCCTGAAATAATAGTAGCTCCGACATATACATCATTATCGGTTGTATCAAATATGTTATCCGAATGCAGCTGCGGTAAGATTGCGCTTGCCGCTCAAAACTGTCATTATGAAACATCCGGTGCATATACCGGAGAAGTTTCCGTTGAAATGTTAAAAGATATCGGTTGTAAATACATAATTATCGGACATTCCGAAAGAAGGCAATATTTCTCGGAAACAGACGAAATGATTAATAAAAAAGCAAAAGCGATATTAAACGGTGGTCTATTGCCTATTATTTGCTGCGGTGAAACTTTAGAACAGAGAGAATCCGGCGTAACAGATGAACATATTGCAAGCCAGATTAGAGCTGCATTATCGGGAATTTCCAACGAAGATATCGCAAAATCTGTTATAGCTTATGAGCCAATCTGGGCTATAGGAACAGGAAAATCTTGTGATGCTGTTGAGGCTAACAGAGTTATTGCAATGATAAGAAATGTTGTTGAAGAACTTACAAACTCACAGACTGCGGGCTCAATCAGAATACTTTACGGCGGTTCTGTTAAACCTGCAACGATAGAGGAGCAGATGTCCATGTCTGATATAGACGGTGCATTAATCGGCGGAGCAAGTTTAAAATCTGACAGCTTTAACGAGATTATAACAAACTCAATGAAAGTTGCCGTTTGAGTTTGCGGGAACCACGCATTTGCGGCACCCGCTGCTGCAAATGCAGGCAGGTTAGCACTACGCCGTTGTATTTTGCACGGTCTGCCGGGTCGCAGCCCGAATAATCCTTAACAACGAAGTTGGAAGTCAGATTTTCGGGTGAGGTAATATCCACAGTTTGCCCTCTCTGGACGGAGAGGGCAGCAAGGCTTGTGTTGCGTATGCCGGTGCTGACAGTGCCGACTTGCCGAAGGGCAAGACGGGCAGGTCAGCACTACGCCGATTTGGTGATTTAGTCTTGCGGGT
>JAJPXE010000088.1 GCA_021205645.1 Candidatus Gastranaerophilales bacterium
AAATTGTGGATTTGGAACGTTTTAATTGTCGAGCAATTTCGCTGATTGATGTCTGTTTTGCATGCAAAACAGACATCAATTCCCTTTCTTGAGCTGATAAAGGTTTGTATTTCTTTGTCAGGGAACACCATCCTTTCTTTTTCTTTTATTCTATTCTTTTGTCTTTCTCGGGTGTTCCACTTATTTATTGAACTTTCACATGCATCAGGCAATGATAAAATACCGGTTGTCGATTACAAACTACACTAAATACTTCTGCACTTTATCCCTGTCAAATACCTCTATACTATCCTTTGAGTGGATAAATATCATACACGATATCTGTGATTTGAACGACTGAAAATCAGAATACGACAGCCGCTCACGTAAATCTGTCATATTATTCGCCAGAAATTCCGTCAATACAGTCTTATTGTTATAAACAAGCTCTGAAAAATAATCCAGCGCATACTTTGATTTGACTCCCTCTATATATATCATATCAGGAGATTGAAATTCTATAAAACGCATTGCTCTGTCAAGATTAAACCCGACATTCTCATTTAACTCACATTGATTGACATTCTTCAAATCATACTTGGAAATCGACTCAACTGTCATAATATTCCTTGACGACTTCGCCGCCTCAAGCAGCAGTGAATATATAACATGAGTCTTTCCGCTCAGCTGAGCGCCACAAACAAGTACTATTCCCGGCTGTTCCAGTTCCCTGTGTAATATTTGACGCTGCCTTTCATCATGGATTATCTCGGATAACTCCATAGGCGGTTTATATATCTTTAATGCTATTCTCTCGCCGATAATAGTTGGAAATGCTGATATACTCGCTATAAGAGTAATCTCATCAACCTTAAAACATAACTTCCCGAGTTGAGGAACCTCACACACAGAAGGATCAAGGTTTGATAACGACTTTAACTTTGACACAAACGATGATACCAGTATATATGGTATTGAACCTTTGTTCATGAACCGGTTTTGCTGCTTAAATATTAAGTTCAAGCCCGAATCCGACTGCTCAAAATAAAGTTCATGAACATTCTCTACAATTGCCTGTTTTAATATCGCCCCGATAATCTTCCTTATATGCTCTTCACCTAAATCTTCGCTGTGTAATTCGTCTTTCCAGTCATAACCCGTATCAGAAACTGATGTATATATCTTATCTACAGTATCGGAAGTGTTATAATAAGCATCAATTTTTGCCAGTATACCGGCCTCCGACGATATAACAGGCTCTATAGAACACTCCGCCGACTCCACTATCTTATCAATTACAAATAAATCCAGCGGATCAGCCATCGCTACCGTCAAAACATCCTCTATCTTGAATAACGGTATCACATTGTACTTACGGGCATCGGCAAAATTTATATACTTCAAACACTCAGGGTCAAGCGAATAATCATCTAAATTCACATAAGGTATATGCAGTTTCTTCTCCAAAAACTTCAAAAGAGCCGGCTCATCCAATATACCTGCAGAAATTAGTGCCTGACCGATATTGATATTTTCCGAGGTAGCAAGTTTCTGCGCCCGGTCTAAGGTTTCATATTCGACTAAACCGTCACGTACAAGCTCATACTTCAATTTCTCCAATGTCTTATTAGTAATTGTTTCCATATCAATCCTTTAAATATTGGTTAACCTTGCCGACCACAAACTCCAAATCAAAAGGCTTTGTTATATATTCATCAGCTCCTGTTTCTTCCCCGATAAGCTTATCTTCTTCCTGCGAACGTGCCGTCAACATTATTATCGGGATATTTTTATACTTGTTGTCAAATTTTAATAACCTGCTTATCTTGTAACCGTTCATCTTCGGCATCATTATATCCAGTAATATCAAATCCGGTACAATCTCTTTTGCGGATTTTAGCCCGTCATCACCGTTGTATGCGGTAAAGCAATCGTAGCCCTCACTATCCAGTACAAATTTCAAACTTTCTACGATATCCTGCTCATCATCAATAATAAGAATTTTTTTCATCCGACACCTCTTCAACCTCGTATGAATATATTATATCACATTTTCCATATTTTTCTTTTTGTAACGATAATAATGAACCAATCCTATCCTCAATAACCCTGACAGATTTAATATCACTGTCAAAAAATGCCAGCTTAACAAATTTGTACGAATTTTCTTCATAAATACATCCGTCTTTTTTATCCAAACCGTCAAACAACACATCTTCACCCGATAAGTACTTGATACTATCCTGTTTTGATTTCAATACTGCGACAATCAGACTTGTATTTTTGGCCTTAGCCTCCTGTGCTAACTGTTTTACCGCCAGCATAAACCGGTTTTTTTCATTAGCTGCGGGAATAACAAAATAAAACGACGAGCCCTTATTTATAACACTGTCACACCAGATTGCACCGTTGTGTGCAGTTATAAGCTGCTTCGCTATAGACAGCCCCAGCCCCGAGCCGCCGACCTCACGGGATAAAGAATTCTCTATCTGCTCAAACTTGTCAAATACATGAACAAAATCAGGCTTTTCTATCCCTATTCCCGCGTCACGAACACAAACCTGAACATATTCACCGTTCAACTTGCTTATCTGAGGGGTAAAACACTCATCCGCTTTTATATCCGCAGCATTAACAACACCGGCGGTTATATTAATCTCTCCGTTTTCCGGCGAGAACTTTATTGCATTTGATACAAGGTTAGTTAAAACCTGCTCTATTCTGTCAGTATCAGCATACACATCAAGCAGATTATCATCAATCGATATATTCAAACTCAAATTCTTCTGTCCGGCAAGCTGTGACAAACTCAGCTTTACATCACCAATGACGGGTGCAAGCGATGTCTTTTTATATAAATAATCCATCTTGCCCGCCTCTATCTTTGACATATCAAGCAAATCATTTATAATCTTTGATAACTTCTTAACATTACGCTTAGCCATATCAAGAAACTTCATCATCTGTCCGGTTACAATACCCGTTCTGCCGCAGGATACGATGTCAAGAGAATTTTTTATTGATGTTAACGGTGTCTTTAACTCATGAGATACTATCGATATAAACTCGGATTTTAACCGCTCAAGTTTCGCAAGTTTGATATTCTTCCCGGTGATTTCCTGATACAAAATCGCACTTTTTAAGGGCAAGGTAACTTGATTGACAAGAGTTTGAAAGCATTTTGCATCATCAGATGAAAACTCCTTTTCTCTGAATATCTCCGAATATCCCCAACATTTATCATCTACCGTTATATACGAAAGCAGCTTTTGATAATTCAATATCTCAAAATCATACTCGTTAATAGAATATTTAACAGTTTCTTCCACCTCAATATCATCGATGGAAAAAACCTCCGTATTATCTATGTGAGAATTCCTGTAATTCAACACTGCCCTTAGCTTTAAAGCCTCTACAAGCCTTGAAGATAATTTGTAATTTGAATTAATCAACAATACCGGTTTTTGTTTATCTTTAAACGATAAAGTGCAGGAAACATTAGAATTTAGCGCCCTGTCAATCCCGTCATTCATTATATTGATAAGTTTCTCTCTGTTCAAACTTCCTGCAAGCCGGGAGCTGGTACCATAAAGTACATTAAGTTGATAGAGGCTGTTTGCAAGCTCCCGATTTGATGTTGAAAGTTTCTTTAATGATTTTCTGACTTTCAAACCGGCAGCAATCGCAGACTTTAAAACGATCGGATTTATTGGCAGCGAAACAAACAAATGTGCTCCCGTCTGCATGTCCGGCAAAAGTTCGTTTTCTCCTGCTAAAAGCAGGATTATTGTATCAAACCCTTTTATATTTCTATAAACAGACCTCAAATCTAAAGAGGCAATATCAGTATCAATCATAACAATGTCAGGTGCTTCAACTTTCATCACATCAAGAATTGTTACTTCATTTGCGGAAACTATAAATTCGTCGTTCAACAGTGTAGTTTGCACGACGGTTTGAATATCTATATTATCTGATATCAATAATATTTTCGCCATAATACTATCGTAGCAACAATTATATTTTTGGCAAATTGTTAAGTATAATTACCGCACAAGTAAGACAGACATAAATTTACGCCTGCCGTAAAAAATAGAATTATGACCACTGCAAGAAAAGGGTGCCGGGGGGAAGAGGGGATTGCGGAGCGGACAGTGCTTTCATATTTTTCCCCTCACTCAAAAAATTTTCTCTACTCCTGATGGGGAGGGAGCGGAGCGGACAGTGCCAACTGCTTTGTAGGCGGAGCATTGTGTTAACGACGTTGTCGTTAACACCGACTCCGTTGCGGAGCGGGTGGAAACCAGTTCCCGCTGCCGCTCGGCAGACCGTGTAAAACGCACAGCGTTTTGCACGGTCCGCTCCGCAGGTGAGGGCTAGAACCAATTTTCCATCTCGCTATCCGAGTAGGGCAGAGAGGGCTTAAACTTTTACCTCGCCGGATGATGTCACCTCTGACGCAGGCTGTACATCCCGCAAATTTTGGGATTTTTCCGCACCCGCTTTTTGTATATTTTTGTTAAAAAAAATTTCATAATAATTATTTGCAGGCAAAAAAAATAATTTTCATGCTTTCTATAAACAAATACATATAAAGGGAATGAATATGAATATCTCAAACAACAATTATTCTTGTAATTCAAACTACAGCTTTAAGGCTGTAAAAATGAGCCCTGAACCTGCAAAATGGAATCAACAGGTACTCTCTGCCGTTCTTAATTCAAAGCATATCAGAAATATTATTGAAAATGGTGAAAAAAACGGTGAGGATACTTTCTTACATTTTTATAAAATGATTGACCCGCCAATGCCGGAATGCCCTGCTCACAGAGATATGTTTTTTCAAGTCTCCAGCGGCGACAAAATGCTCGTAAATAAATCCTCAAAATCAACTTATCACTTTATTCCCGGTGAAAGATTGTTTGAAAAACCGAGGGAAATAAAAACCGGTCCGGAAGATATTGCTGCCGACTTATCATATCAAATTAAAAAGCTCGACGGCAGAATTGTTGAAAAATCTGCTTTTGATAAACGTTTTACCTTAAGTGATCTGCGCAAAATGTGTTCTGAACTCATTTATGAAAAAGAAATCCCCATTAAAGATTAATTTGCTTATTTAAGTGAACGCATAGCCGTGATTTTTTTTGTTTCAATACCGTTAAGCGGTATCGCTCCGCCGAGTGCCTTTGTGTAGATAACTGTCTTTGCATATTCCTCTGCTATTTCAAGTTTCTGACAGGCATCATATAGACTGCTGCTGCCGATTATAAAACCGTGATTTGCCATAAGAACCGCATCATATTTATTAAAAAACTTTGCAGTATTTGCCGCCAGCTCTTTTGATGAGGGCATTGCATATTCTGCAAGCGGTATCCCGCCAAAATAAAAAACATTTTCTGCCATAACCGGCGCCGTCAAATCTTTGCCTGCCGCTGCAAAAGCACTCAATCCTGCAGGATGAACATGGATTATACAGTTTATATCTGAGCGCATTTTATAAAATTCTATATGTAATAATTTCTCGCTTGACGGTTTTTTACCGGAATTTATCGGTTTTCCTCTAAAATCTATCTCCACAAAATCATTTGGAGATAAATATCCGTTTGAAGAACCGGAGGTTGTTATAATAATATTCTCTCCATATCGGGTGGAAATATTACCCGAATACCCCGGGCTGTAATTCTTACTTCCGAGTATGCGTCCTGTTTCTATAATATTTTTTATTATTTCTGATTTGTCATTGCCGCAGCCCATGTTACTATAATTCCTCATCTTCTTCGCTGCTGTCGAAAATCTCTTCAACCACTGCCTGTTGTAATATTTTCGGTGTTGTATCTACAGGCTTTGTATTGCCGGCATAAAATGTCTTTTTAGGCTCAACTTTAAAATTCTCGGGATTTTTTATCTCTAACCGGTCATAGTCAATTACTGTACCTTTCGGATCAAGTCCGAGCGAAAAGTTTATATAGGCATTCTCTCTTATTACATCATAACCGAAGTTGATTTTTAAATCATCAGGTCCTATACTTACGAAAAATGCACACTCCTGAAATTCATTGCTGTTCCATCTGTCATCGGATAATGTCAGCGAACCGAGCCACGACAGAGTTAAAAATCGGTGGAGCCTTATGTATTCTCTGACATAAATATTGGAATGACCGTATCTGTATGCATCAAATACCGGCATCGGTGTGTCATCCTGATATGCAGTCTGGAAATATCCGACGTCCTGCATCCAACGTTTATACTGTGTGTGCAGACGTGGGCCTATTCTTCCGATAAACTGGGTTTCACCGGAGCCGTAAAGAGCGGCAGAACCCTGACCAACAACACTTATACTTGCATTAATTAATTCATCTTCATTCTTGAATGAGAACAGTTTTTGATCAATTTCTGCCATATAACGTCCTCTGACGGTTGATGTTTCATTTCCGTGTAATCTTTTGTAATATGTATCGTTTTTAGGGTCCTCAAATAAACCAAAACTTGCCTGATGAGTATATTTCATGTCCATATTCGGTGCAAAAAAGTTCTTGTGATTATAGGATTGCTCATATATTAAGCTTACACCGTATTTTGGTCTGCGGCGGCCTAAAAACCAGTTATCCATATAATCATAAGAGGCATATTCCAATCTTAAATTATCGTCTAACGCTTGTTCACCCCGTAAAACAAACTTACTTTGAGATGTTCCGTAGGCAAGTTCAGTTGTATTGGTACCACTTAAGAAACGAGCGAAACCACCGACACCGAATTTGTTCCTGTATGTTGCAATCGGGGCTATCTTCAATAATGAGCCGAACGGCATTTTTATTGCCCAGCCAGGACCTATGAACATGCCCAGATTACGTCTTGAACCAAGCTCGGGAAAATCACCGTCTACAAAATCGTGTTTTTTATTCGTATAGAGTTTTATCCACGGCAGAGTGAATATTTTCCTGTCGCCTTTATATATCCGGGCTTTTCTTAACTCCATTGATTCAAGTTTTTTGTCTGAGTTTATTATTATATTGGAAACTTTTATACGATAAACGCTGTTGCTGCCGACAAAATCATCAAGTGTAGATTTGTCGTCAAGTCCAACCATCATTTTTTTTAATTTTGGTGATTTACCGTGCGGTTCAAGATGAATAGGGTAACTGGAGTCAACTTTAACAGTACCCTTCTCCTGTATTACTTTATTCGGATAAACATATCCTCTTTCTGCTGATATACTGATTTTTGACAGTTTTGACAACGGTTTATCTATCAATGCATTTTCTTCGTTCATATCTACGTTAATCGACTCACCGTAAACATCAACGCCCTTTTTTGATACGATAACATTTCCTATTGCACTTATATGGTTGCTCTTTTTGTCGTATACGAGGTGATCGGTTTTTAGCAGGGTTTCTTCCAGAACAAAGTTTACACGCACATTTCCGTTTGCATTAAGTATTCCGGTTTCTGTTGAATAGTCCATATCATCACAGGCTATAACCACACGCTGTGGAGATTTTGACTCTTCAACACCGCCCATTTCCAGATGTTCAATATCTTTATCTGTCGGAACATCTATTGTTTGAGCATCACGCAGGTCTTTGTTCTTTTTATAATCTCTCAATGCTTTTTTTACGGCTTTTCGTTTTTCCTTTGCATCTTTTCTTGCATCGCTTGTAGCACAATATTCACGGTATTTTAGCCGCAGCAGTTTTATCGGCGGAATAGAGCCGGAATCTTCTTCTGTCTTTTGCGTTTCTTTTTGTGTCATATCCTGCATCGGAGCACGGAAAAAGTTTTCGCCGGTAAAATCTGCGGGGATACCCGATGCCGTTGCAAGATTGTAATTAAACATAACTATAATTAAAATTGCAGATACTAAATATTTTTTCATGTTTGATCCTATACTTTTTTATATGTAATTCAGCGGATTTCTCGGCTGACCTTTAACACGGACTTCAAAGTGACAGTGAGGTCCCGTGCTGTAGCCTGTTGTACCGACTTTTCCTATTACCTGCCCCTGATTGACACGCTGCCCCTGCGAAACACTTATTGAGCTCATGTGCCCGTAAAGTGTGGTTATTGATTGACCCCGTATGATACCATGGTCAACAATTACCACCTTACCGTAACCGCCATACCAGCCTGCCATAATGACTTTCCCCGAGTTAGATGCTTTTATCGGTGTACCCATCGGGGCGGCAATATCTATTCCGGAATGGAATATTCTCGAGTGGAATATCGGGTGTATTCTGTAGCCGAACGGGGATGTTATTTTCCCTGCTAACGGACGAATAAACCCTGTCGTAACTTTTATCCCCGTGCTGAGCGACTCGCTGCGTTTTGCGAGCATTGCCTCTAAACTTGCTGATTGACGGGCAAGTTCCGCTTCCGAACGCTCATAGTATGCACGGTTTGTTCGGAGCTTGTTTATCATTTTTTTGTTATAAGCAATATTACTTTTAATATCTCTCTGTTGTTTCAAAAGTATACGTCTAGAACGGTCAAGACTCTGCTGTTCCTGCGCTATACATTGCTCAAGACGGGCAATTTCTTCCGCTTTCTGACGGGCATCCTGCATCCGCTTATAATCTTCTCGCATAACAATCTCTTCGTAATGCAGACGGTCTATAAACATATTTATATCGGTTGATGTCAGAAGAAGTTCAAAAAAACCTTTTCTTTGAGTCTTATAAATTTGTCTTATTCTGCTTTTTATTCCCTCATATATTTTTACGTATTCGACTTCCGCAATGGCTTTTTTGGCTTTCATTCTGTTGAGTTGAGCAAGTTTTTTGTTACATTCGTTCTGGGTATTAATCAGTGTGCTGCGATTACTTTCAAGTTTTCGTTGATTGTTATACAGCTTGCCCGATTCGGCCTTTTCGAGCACACGGAAACGATTTGCTTTTACACGGGCATCTGCCTGCTGTTTTTTCAAGTTTGATATAGCCTGTACTTTTGTTGAATGACTTGCATTCTTGTACCTGTTATAAACATTGCTGTTGTTTGCAGCATAACAACTCTGTCCGATTACAAACAGAGTCAGCAGTAATAATAATTTTACGCCCTTTTTTATATTCATACCTATTTTACCAGTGCAGGAAGCAACATTAAACCTACGGTCCATGCAATAAACGTTACTGCGATTACAAATACAATGGCTTTCTGGTTTCTTCTAAAAAAATCCATTATTCTCTCCCGAATATTGTGTAAACTATTACTTTCTGAGTTTGCGAAAAAAAATAAAATTTCTCTCGCACCCTCTTCTCCCAATATATAACTTTCCTAATATTTTACTATTAAAACCCTTTTTGTGCAAACAGGTAACATTTATTTGCAAATTATCTCTAAACAATATAAAATTGGTATTGTTATGGG
>JAJPXE010000114.1 GCA_021205645.1 Candidatus Gastranaerophilales bacterium
CAAAAATAGTTAATATATATAAATTATAATGATTGTTGGTAGGATTTTGCGAGGGACACTTTTTAATTAACATTACTAACTATAATTATATTCATTGGCCGCAAAATTTTACAAGTGCAGGAGAAGATTTTAAATTACTTATTACTATTAACTATTATTATAAAGAACTATATGTTAAAGAGTAAGGAGTTGAGGGCAGAAAAACCGAAGGGTTGAATTTGGCCGGAAGGAGTGGTAGGATAAAAATGAATGGTGCCGCCGGTGCATTTCTCCTATTTTTGATTCTGGCCTCAAAATATCGAGTAAAAAGCCCCTTCTCGGTGGGCAAACTACCCTTGCCTATGAAACTACCCCTTTTGAGAGTTTGGTCTTAAAATCCGGTAAGTTGTTCGGCAAAAACGGTTTAAAATCGAATTTGTCAAATTTGCACAATTATTGGCCCTTTTGGAGTTGTTTTATTTGTTACCGAACAGGCAACCGGTTAGATTGACATTCCGAAAATGCTGTGTTATACTTGAGAAAATTGCAAATTTGGGGGTTGCGCCCGTGGGTAAGGAGGTGAGTCGTGAATGAGTTTTAGTCTTAGTAAGGTCGAGCAGGAAACTATCATCTGCTACAACGAGGCTGAGAAAACAGCCAGCGTGTACACACATAATGGGCCGCTGCGCAAAAAATTGGAACGGCTGGCCCAGGAAAGGCCGGATGAGTGCCGCCTAGAGCGGACAAGTCATGAAGGACAAGCGGTAGATTATATCGTGCCCAAAAAATGGGTCAAGGTGAGTGCGGGCCGACAGTGGACAGAGGAACAGAGACAAGTCGCTGCGGAGCATGGCCGTAATTTTGGTTTTCAGCCGAAAAAGACGGATAGTTTGCCGGAGAATGAAGGGTAAGCTGCCCTTGGGGGTATAACTTCCCACCTAAGTTGGAAAAATTTTTTGAGACGGATAAAAAGCCGTGTCGAGTGGACTGGTAGGCCAGTTCATTTATTTAAAGGGCTTAACAGGCAATTCAGACAGTACCAAGAAAAAATAAGCGTTATGTATTTGGCCGCCAGGTCGGGCAAGTAAAACAAAAAAGGAGCTAGAAAATATGGATGTAATGGCAATGTCAATTTTTGAGAATGAGCAGTTTGGTCAGGTGCGCGGCATGATGATTGATGATGAGCCGTGGTTTGTTGGAAAAGATGTGGCGAGTGCGTTGGGGTATGGGAATACGAGGCAAGCAATTGCAACGAATGTGGACAAAGAAGATAGGGGCGTCCACTCTGTGGACTCCCCCTCTGGAGTACAGGAAATGACTATCATCAACGAGTCTGGTATGTATTCTCTCATATTTGGAAGCAAGCTTGAAAAGGCGAAGGAATTTAAGCATTGGGTGACTTCTGAGGTACTACCTTCTATTCGCAAGGATGGGGGATATATAAGGCCAGAAAAACGAGAAGAGAAGGAGAAGTCTGCTGAAGATTATTTTTTCGAGGTTGTTCAATCCGCCATGTCTATGAATAGGCTGATGGTTGAGACGCAAGAGGTTACGGAGAACGTGCGTTTGGCTATGTCTAGCAATCTCGATTTCGCCAAATTTATATATTCGACATTGGGGCACGAGGATAAGGTGGTGCCGATGGCGGAATTGTCGAAGGAGCCTGCTTCAGTCCCTGCCCAAATTTTAACTCCTTACACAACCACCGGAGACGCCTATCGTGATGCTCTTGTAAATGCGGCTAAAAAGAAGTGGACTACCACTGATATTGCGAAAGATTACACTATGAGTCCAAGGGATTTCAACGCTATGCTTCGTGGATACGGCATTCAACACAAAGAGGGCAAAGTCTGGCGGTTGAATGACGAATATAAGGGAAAGGGTTATGACGCATATGCAGATGTGTGGGCCGAGGGATTTGACCCGTCCATTATGTTCTGGACGAAAGAGGGGCGGCTGTTTTTGTATGATTATTTGAAGGAACGCGGTAAGCAGCCTACATCTGGCCCCATTGTAGAGGATGTGGCGTAATGGTATTGCTTTGATGGGTAATTTAGTAAAGAAAGGAATCTAAAAATGAATATTTACAAAACTTCTATTAATAGTCCTACTCTCCGCGAGGTTCTTTCTATTGATTTTGGAGAGACAACCACTGTTTATGTGCATGACGACGAGATTGATTTTGAGAGTGGAAATGAGGCGCTGTTTTCGGTTGATTCTCCCTGCTGCGCCCCAGAGAAATTTTTGAGAGAAGAATATCTTAATGCAAAGATTGTTGCTATTGCGGGGAGTACGCCATATGTTTATGTATTAGTGGATGTGTTATGGGGGGGCGTAATATGGAAGAATCTTTAAAACCCTGTCCATTTTGTGGCAAAGACAGGGTTGGGGTAGATGCAGCACATAGTGGAAATTATCTTAAAATTGCGGTTCAATGCTACGGGTGTGGCGCAAAGACCTCCACGGCATGGGTTCCTTTGGATGGGCACATAGATTTGATAGGTGTTATCAATGAGAACGTACATAATGTGACAGGGCTATGGAATAGACGGGATGGATAGTAAGTCTACTCCATTATTTGGCCCGCACTATGTACAGGGCTACACAGCCACGCTTTTAGACATTCAGCGAATTTTGGAGGACAACAGTCTTCGAGATGATATGAAGCGGCACAAGATGCCCTTCAATCAGAGAAATATGGCTGCGCTACTTCAGTGTGTGATAGATAATCGTGTGATGCTGCGCGAAGACCCAGACGCATTTGTGCGGTGTACAAAGGATAAGGAGTTCGAGATGGTCAGTGGGAGCTGGCGGCATCCGGTTTCGCAGAAAGTGAGGGCAAGGATATGAGCGACAACAAGAAACCCAGGATTTGTGAAGTGCTTGGGGTAGAAGTTCTGGAAAGGTTTAAATTCTCGTCAACTGGATGGACGTTCGTGGTGGATGAGAACGGTAATATGCAGAGATATGACGATGGCGATTTACTTCCTTTGTGTAGCACTTTGAGCGTGTCAATCTTAATTGATGTCATCAATGGAGCGTTGCCAGTTATTCATCTTCCACGCTGGACAGCAGAAGATGTCGAGGACGCAAAAGCGCTGCGCCGGATTTGGCCGAATGCTACAAAAGTCAGACGAGAGATAGGGAATTGGCTTCTGACGATTTATCAAGAAGAAGATGCGTGGTTTGTTACGAACAGCAGGGCGTTTTCTTCTTTGAAGCCTGACGAAACGGTTATGCTTGATGAAATTTTAGCATCGGAGGATGAGCTTATTTTTCCAGGGATGACTATGTGATTGAGCATAGTGGAAACGTTCTGGAGACTTTGGGTGTAAAACTATTATTGGAGAGTGTGAGTAATTGTTGTGAATCAAGAAAAACAGAAACGCTGCCAATGGAACAGATGGTAGTAGATTTTTGCCAGGTTGTTAATAGTTGCCAAGAGTGCCCGTTTGATGCCGTTGTGCCAAATACTCATAGTTGTTGCAGCTATGCGGTGGAAAAGCCAGATGTAGCTATTCAGATAATGACTGCAACAGGGCATCTTATAGTTAGGGAGGACGGCACCTATATAGTTAGGGGGGATGGTACCTATGAAACGAGATGAATGCCTGGACAGGGCCATGAAAAGTGTTTGCGGCGGGCGCGAGTTAGATTATGGCTCGCCTGAAAACAATTTTGCTGTGATTGCACAGCTTTGGGATGTGTATTTTCAGGCTAAATGTATGAGTGATGTCTATGTGGAAATTGACTCAGATGATGTAGCCAACATGATGGTGCTGTTTAAGTTGGGGCGCGTTATATCTGGAACGGCCACCTCGGACAGCTATGTTGATATGGCCGGGTATGCTGCTTGCGCGTGTGAGCTGGCAACTTATGGAGAAAATCAGCCGGAAAAGTCTGCCAAAGAAGCGGGGTATCAGCCACATCCCATTATCGACCCGATTGACCATACGATTCAGTATAAGGGGTGGACGGGGGTTTATGATTACTCAAAAGAAGACACCATGTATGTTGGTAAGCTGTTAAGTGCGAAGGCCGGAGATTGCGTCCATTTTCATGGTTCAACTTTAAAGGAGCTTGCAGAGCATTTTGTGTCGGCCATTGAGGAATATCTTGAGGCGCGGGAAATACTGGACGGCAAAAAGAAGGACGTAAACAATGTTGTTTCAGATTAAACGTGTTGCAGATGGTAAAGTGGTTATGTGGACAGAGAATGAAGATTTCATTTATGATGCAGAAATTATCAAAGAAATGAATCGCGCAGGTTATATGGCGTATCTGGATGGTAAAATTTATCGTCCAGGACGTAAAAATAAAAAGGAGGAAGTTTGATTGTGAAGAATTTGTTTCACAGGGAAGGTTTTTCAATTTTGGTATTTGGTCTTAATGCGATTGTTGCTGCGGTGGCGGTTTGCAGTGGTGAAAAGACTTTGGCCCTTTGTGGCATTGCGAATATGCTGTTTTGGGCTGCTGATACCTTGCATTGGGTGAATGGAGAGTGAATGCTGTGAAGGTTATGTTAGATGAGGGGGCATTTTTGCCCACAAAGGCGCATGAGAATGACGCAGGTTGGGATTTGTATTCAAAAGAAGATGGAGATGTTCGTCTTTGGAACGGGTCGTCTTATGTGTTTGATACAGGAGTTCATATTCAGATTCCACCTGGGTTTGTTGGCATGATTAAAAGTCGCAGTGGGATGAACTTTAATTATGGTCTTCAGGCTGAAGGAGTGGTGGATGCGGATTATTTGGGCAGCATTAAAGTGAAGTTGTATTGTAATGATGTTGGAGAGAACTGCTGTGCGGTTGTTGCTCCTGGAGATAAAATTGCCCAGCTTGTCGTGATGCCGATTGCTGCCTTCGGGCTTGAACCCGTAGACAGTCTTGAGCCAACTGAGCGTGGCAGCAACGGTTTTGGGTCTTCAGGGCGGTAAAATGCCGCTCACCGAACGAGGTGGTGGTGATTATTGGCTAAACAAAAGAAGTTACAGCAGTACATTTTTAAGATAAACTCAACTTTGCTGGCTAGAAACAATTGGGACTATTATATCTCGTTGGAACGAGCCAGAAAAATACCCGGCATGGTTGTGTCGCTGGCAGATTCTCAAATACTCTCGTGGATAAATGAGCTGAATGGTATGGAAGATTATGACGAGAAAGCCAGAGAGGTAAAGGCGCAGATTCAGAGAATTAAGCGCCAGCCCAGCAGCCCAGAGAATAAAATTAAGATTTCAAGTCTATATAAGCAGCTATATCAACTTCAGTTTAAAGAAGACTATGTTTGTGTGGTTATGGACAAGAAATCTGATTATAAACGAGCAAATCAGGGGTTTAAAATCAACGGGATTGAGTATAAACGGCTGATTTGTACCACAAATGGGGTGAAAACCTCCTCCGTGGTATATGTGAGTGTGCGGCTGCACCAGATTTTACGGGATAGGATTGACAATGGCAGAAATATGGAAACGCCACTCGTCCCCGCAAAACTGGGGGCTTACGAGTCCCTGGTTGCCAGCGCTTCACTCCCCGTGAGTTGGCCTAGACCACCGGATTCTAAAATTCCGGGCGGCATTATTGTGGTGAAGGATTGTGAAACGCATTTTAAAGCGGATTTAATAAATATTGATACGAGCAAAGATGGGGCGGAGCCAACAGTTGAGTTTGCGCCTAATCAAGACGTGAAGAACAACTGCTCGGATGGCTGCTCTATGATGCTGCCGTCACTGTCGAGAAGATGGAACGGCGAGCTGAATGGGGATTTTGAGGATACACTCAGCGGGTGTAATTTACGATGCGCCTGGACAAAGGGTATGACATTCACGTTTGATTTTATTGAGTTCGCAGAAAAAATCGTTGGAGCATCTGATGAATGCCCTGAAAAATATCTGATTACAGATGTTTGGGGGCAGCAGAGAGATATTCGGGATGCTGAGTTGATTTTGACTGAGAGCCAGTTGAAGTTGTGGGCTTGCTATGACTCGTGGGAAGATTATTTTGAGAAATGCCTGAAGAATGGGTATACGATACGGGTAGTTAAGACGGCCCCGCATGAGTTAGATGATGTGAGACAGACTAATTACCAATATTTGCAAGTTTTTGAACTTTCTGATGACGATATTGAAGATTTAATAGCCCCAACTGTAAATGAGATTAAGGACATTACGGGGTTAGACCCACAAAAGAGCATTGTTTATTTATGCGGGAAGGGGTTAAATGAGAAGACTGTTGCGTATGCAGACCCGTGTGCCAGGGCGATTATGGTAGATGAAAATGCGATAAATGATGCCTATATTCGCTCGAAAATCAGCAAAATGATAAGCACTCGGATACGAGAGGCTAAGATTGGGGTTCTTGATGTACATAGTAATTTTCAGATTATTTCTGGAGATTTATATGCGCTTTGCGAGAGTATGTTTGGGCTTGAGGTGTATGGGCTGCTGAAGGCTGGCGAAATTTATAGCAAGTATTGGCGAGATGAAAATGTAGAAGGCGTTTTGTGTTTTAGATCGCCCATGAGCAATCGTTGGTCGGTGGTTCGGCAGAATATTTCTTATGATGATGAGGCTGCTTATTGGTTTAGGTATATAGATTGCTGTATGGTTGTAAATGGTTGGGATATGATGCTTTCAAGTCTCAACGGGGCTGATATGGACGGCGATATTATATATTCAACTAATAATTTAGTTTTGATGAATAATCAAGAAAATCTTCCTCCGTTGAGTTGTGCGCAAAGTGCAGCTAAAAAAGTGATGGTTGCAGAAGATGATGTAGTTGAATCTAATTTAAATGGTTTCGGCAGTAAAATCGGACAAATTACGAACAGAATTACGGCTATTACGAGTTTAATGGCGAATTATGAGCCAGGGAGCTTGGAATATGAAACGCTGGAGAGGAGAACCCAAATGGGGCAAAAAATTCAGCAGGATGAAATTGATTATTATGGTCACTTTGGGCGGCAACGTTCATTGAAAAATGTGGTGAACCTACAGATGTAGGGTGTGGATTCAACGGGAAGTAGCACTAGGAAATGAGTGTGAGTGAATCTGCTAACTGGGGACAGTTAAGTTTTGTATAGCAAAATATGCCAATCCAGTGCCAATAAATGGGTCAAACGACTATCCCATAGGCTGTGAAATTCGGCAACAGGAGTAGGGGCGTGGTGAAATTCCACGCTGGGTGAGAACCCCTCAAATCGAAGCGCCACACTCCGCTTTTGCGGATGAAGATATAGTCTATCCCCCTAAAAAGTATCGGGAAACCGAGGGTATTAGAGAAAGCCAAGGGAATTATCCCAACACCAATGCCGGTTGAGTGGTACGTTTACAGTGCAAACCGGATAAAACCGGATGATTCAGAGGAAGAAAAGGAGAAAAAACGATTAAATCAACGTATTTGTGCGCATAAAAAGCCATATTTCTTCGGCTACAATTATCAGTCGCTCAAGCGCGAATATGACCAATGCGTGGCCGAAATGGATGCAAAATTACAAAATTTATATCAAAAAACGCTACGAGAGCTGCAAAATTCGGACAATTTAACGCCCGACGAAGAAAAGGCGTTAAGTGTATGCCAGCGACAGTTGCCGCTTGACTGTTCGCCCTCAACAATGAATCGGATTTGCTGGGCGATTGAGCGTCATTTCGACAAAACAGAACTGCCGTCAGCCAGCGAGTTTGATTATTCCATATATAAGAGCGGATGTGAATACAGTGCTGAGGACGCCGCCAGCATTAAACAGGTATGCGCAGAGTATCAAAAAAGTATTAAGTTAGCCCAAAATGAGGCGTCTGGCAATGCAAATGTCGAGCCAATTGATAAGCGGCAGCTTTTACAGTGTTTGCAGGAAAAATGCGAAAGCATCTGCCCAAACAGCACAGAGTTGTGTGAAATTTTGCTTGATTTATGTTATTCAGATGGAGCCAGCAAGGGCATTGTGTGGGAGTTGTGCGGAGATGACATAGTAGAGAACCTATTGCGGAAGACCAATTACAAAATAACATACCCAGAACGTGTAAAGTCTGGTGGGTTCTGGTGCTGCGGCGCACAATTCATTTCAAAGACTATAACACTTGATGAGGAGGTGTGTTATTTTGATTGAGTTTAAGTTTAACGAAGAATTTAAAATCAGGACTGCCGTAGAGTTGAAGAAACTGAATGGTGTTCCTGTTAGAAAGGCGATTTGGATGCTTGCGCTCTATTATACCAAGTTGTGCGGGCATAAAAAATCAGAGGTCTACAAGGATATTGTTTGTTACATTGGCGAGAACCTACCAGGAGTGTATTATGAGCAATATATTTCGGATATTGAGCGGTGCGTCAGGAGAGCTGTTAAATATGAGTTGAAACAAGTGGATAAGATTCAGATTCGCCAGTCGGAGATGGATATTATTCAGGGGTACTCTGACAACAGGAAGCAGAAGATTACTTTTGTGCTGATTGCGTTGGCAAAGTATTTTAATGCCCTGTATAAAAATGACGCCAACTGTCTGTGGGCGAAGACCAGCGAAATCTTTAAGATGGCCCGTGTGTCTATTGCCGCCAAGGAACGGGACTTGTTTTTGGGGTATGCTTATCAGGATGGAATTTTGATTCCAAATTTGAGCATCGGGCAGAATTTGATGATAGTTGGCGTTGTTTCTAATGCTGAGGATGACCCAGTGGTATTAGAACTAGACGGGGGCGATTATCTCGACTTGGCCTATTCCTATTTACATTATAAAACGGGGCATGGATATAAGCGGTGTCTTGAGTGTGGGCGTTGGTTTAAAATCATTAAGAAGCAGCCGGGGCGAAAGTATTGCTTTGAGCATACTCGTAAGAAGGAACTGATGGGGACGAAGGAGCGCATTTGTGTAGATTGTGGAGAGAAATTCGTGGTTAGCGCCAAGGATAATCACTCTAAATGGTGCAGTGAATGCGTAGAAAAGCATAAAGTGAATTTGCCCGAAAAGTTCAAAAATGAACAAACTGTCAAAAAATCTTGAACAGATTATGAACTGTCAAAGCTCAACATTTTGCTTTAAAAAATCGAGTGGGCAAAAACGAAGCCCAAATCTGTATATATGAGAGGAAAAAAAGTCTGGAACAAAAAACTTTCTCAAAAAGTTATCAAATTTAGAAAAACATGGAGGACGAAAAATGTCAGAATTTTTTGAAATTGCAATTCCTAACAACCTTGAAAATCTGCAACTGCCAGACCCGGCATTGTTGAAGTATTATCAGGATGCGGAGCGGCGCACCTATTGGATTGATTGCGGCATTGATGACGACACCCTGGATGTTGTGCGGGCAATCATGGAACACAACAGAGAAGACAGGGACAAGGAAGTGTCAGAACGGAAGCCGATTTGGTTGCTGATTAACAGTGATGGCGGAGATGTGCCTGTGATGTGGTCGATTATGAATGCAATTATGACCAGCAAAACGCCGGTTAATACAGTGGTTATCTGTGGGGCATTTAGTGCGGCGGCAATGATTCTAGGTGTTGGACATAAGCGATATGCCCTGAAGGGGTCTAGCTGCATGGTACATAACGGTTCTGTGAGCCTGCGTGGACAAACAGATAGCGTCAATGTGGCAAAGAAATTTTACGACAAGTTGGATGTAAAGGCCACCAACGCATTTCTGGAGCGAACAAAAATCAATCCAAGGACTTATAAAAAGAAAGCCGTCTCTGATTGGTACATGGATGAGAATGAGATGCTGGAAAATGGCGTGATTGACGAGATTGTGCAGGATTTGGATGACATTTTATAAGGAGCTGAAGTTATGGCAGGCAGTATTGTGAAAAAGAGTTCATTGAGTGCTAAAGGCATTCTTTATATAGAGAACGGGGCAGTTTATTTGGAGAACCCCGACACCGGAGAGGCAGTTTCTATGGACAAGCTGCTGGCAGATTTTGAGGAAAAAACGGTCAGCATGAGCGTCAGCTATAATGAGGAATTCGAAACTGCCGTCATTCAAGAAAATTATCAGGAGGAATAAAAAATGGGAGCAAAAGCAAACAAGAGAGTGAATCAGCGAGAAGTGATTGACAGGATTCGGGAGCGTACAGGCTTCTCAAGGCGCACCATTAAAAATATCTTGGATTCAACCCGTGCGGTTTTGGTGGAGGAAGCACAAGAGACAACAGCAGAAGATGTGACGCAGTTCATTCTCTTTGACGGGGTGTCTTTTATTCTGAGCGTTGTACCGGAACGTGAGCGCCGTGACCCCAGGAATAATACACATATTACGGTTCCTGCTTCCGTAAAAGTAAAGGGTTACTTTTCTTACTCTTTTAAGCAGGAAATTAACGAATAAAACCAAAAATGGAGGAAAATTGTATGGAAAACAAAGAGTATCAGGTTGTTACAAGTCCCAGCGCGGCCCGTCATTTGATTCAGCGAGGGATGCGTGTGGTTGATATAAAGCCGAGTAAATTTGATGCAAAGCAAACGGTGTTTGTATTTGACAATACGGCAGAATTTCAAGAGATGTATCATACAGAGCTTGAAAAGGTGAAAGCGGCTAAAGAAATTATTTAAAATACATTCCCCCCCCCTGCTGGATTTTCCCGGCAGGGGTTTTGTCGTTTAGGAGAAAGAGGTGAAAGAAAATGCCGCGTGGAAGACCGCCAAAAAATGCAAAGCCAGTTGTTAAAGAGGACGAAATTAAATGTCTATGTCCATATTGCAATAAGATGAAGATGCCGTCTGAGTTTTATGTCAGTTCAGATTCTAAGCTAATGACCGGAAGAACTGTGATGTGCAAGACTTGCGCAGAGCGGATTGCAAGAAATTATGACGAGAGAACAAAGACCTTTGGAGACTGTACAAAAGCGAGTATCCAGGAGGCATTGGAGCGCCTGGATAAACCTTATTTGGACGATTTGTGGGAGACATCTTATCAGGAGTTTGCAAGTACGAAAAAGACAAATATTTGGGCGGCGTATATCAAGAATGTGAGTATGCCGCAGTATAAAACAATGCGTTGGCGTGATGGAGACTTATATTCTAATTACAGAGAGATGGCAATTAAACAGGCTAGGAAAGAAGCAAGAGAATCTTCATTGCCGCCAGATTCCAGTTCTAAGGTTCTGGATATTTCTGAAGAATACCAGCGGAATAAGAATGATGTTATTCGGCTGTTGGGGTATGACCCCTTTGAATCAGAACTGGAAGCGGACAAGCCACTGCTGTATTCCCAGTTGATTGGTTATTTGGATTTGGGCGGAGACAACGAGGACATGATGCGCGTTTCTTCCGCTGTCACAATTGTGCGTGGTTTTTTACAGCAATCTAAGATTGACGACATGATTGCGAGTGACATGAGCAGCCCCAATATTGCCAGCAAGACGGGAGAGATTAAGACGCTTCTTGACTCAAAACAGAAGATTAGTTCGACTATTTCACAGCTTGCAGAGCAAAGTTGTTTAAGTTTAAAGCACAATAAGAACGCCAGCAAAGGCGAAAATACATTTACTGGAAAAACAAAGCGGCTAAAAGAAATGAATCTGAGAGAAATGGAGAATAACGCCTTTGATGTGGGAACCTGCGAGGGTATGCGGCAGGTTGCAGATATTAGCAATGCGTCCATATTAAAGCAGATTCATTTAGACGAGAATGATTATACGGAGATGCTGGCGCAGCAGAGAGATATGATTGTGAAACTCCAAAGAGAGGCAGATGAGGCAGTTGAGCAGTCGAGAATTCTACTGCGAGAAAATATGGATTTGAAAAATTTCATAATAGAGCAAGGGATTGACATTTCAGAGAACTTGTCCGACAGCACCATATTGACCGTTGAGGAGGAGGTGGCTGAGTCGGATGAGCGAGAAGTTGATTCTGCCAAATGATTATAAAGTATTTGAAGCGCCAAATGACTATGGTGTTTCACAGAGAAAACTCCGGGGCTTTAAAGAGCTTGCGGAGTTTCGTGCTTATTATAACAGGAACCCGGTTAAGTTTATGGAGGATATACTGGGGGCAAAACTGTTAGACTCTCAGGCGTATTGTGTTCAGGCTAGTTGGGACACTCCTTATGTAGTATGGGTGTGTTCGAGAGGGTACGGGAAAGCTATTTGCACAAAAACTAGGCTTCCAACCCCCAACGGATTTAGGCAACTTGACGAAATTGGGGTTGGGGATTATGTATTTGGAGACGATGGCAAACCTGCAAGAGTTATCCACGTTTCACCCACTTTTTATGACCATGATTGCTATAAGATGACTTTTTCAGATGGGGAAGAAATTGTAGCGGATGCCGACCACATTTGGACAATGTATAAGTATGGTCGGCTTGGAGATTTTACAACCGCTGAGCTTGCAAAAGAATATAGAAGATACTGGAATAGAGCAGACCCTTCTAAAAATGGCTGGGAATATCTCTATAAAGTTGATATTTGTAAGCCACTTGAATATAAAGAGCAGGATTTATTGATAGACCCATACATATTGGGGCTGTGGCTTGGAGATGGAAGTTCTTGGAGTAGCTTATTGACTGTCGCTACTACGGATTTAGAAGAAACTGTTAAAAATATTGAGGCGACCGGGTATAAAGTTTATAGTGTGACAAAGAATAGGAATAATAAAAGCGTCTGTATTCATACTCCAGACGATAAGCCACTTATAACATTGTTGCGCCAGGAAAATTTATTCCGCAATAAACACATTCCTCAACAATATCTTTATGGAAGCATAGAACAGCGTCTTGCGTTACTCCAAGGGTTGATGGATACAGATGGAACTGTTGATAAATATGAGAACTGTTCATTTGTCCAGTGTATTGCCCACGAGGACATTGTAGATGATACTGTTAGACTAATAGAGTCTCTTGGCATGAAAACGAGCGTAATGTTGAAAGAAAAAACCTGCAACGGCAAACGCTTCAAAGCCAAGGAAGTCTACTTTAGGGCCGACAAACAGCTTCCCGTCTTTCGTATGAGGCGCAAATATGACCGGCTTCCAGAACACAGGCCACCAAATGCGCTGCACAAATCTCTCATTAACATAGAACAGGTCGAGAGTGTCCCGACCAAATGTTTGATGGTTGATAATGACAGCCATCTTTTTTTGTGCGGAAATAAGAACACCATTACACATAATAGCACTTTGGTTGACCTTATTTTGATGTCAAAGTGCTTCCTGAATCCGAATTACATGGCATATATTGCGGCTGGCAGCTCAGAACAGAGTATTCAAACCTTCCAGACGCTTTACAAGTTGGCGCATAAATCTATTGAATCTATGCCCGGTTTGACAGACCTGTTTAAACAAGAGGTAGAGATTAAGAACGCTACTGGGGACGGCTTTGTGCGTAACCCCGCTGGCAATTATGTGTCACTATATAATGGCAGCATGATAAAAACGCTAAACAGCAACATTAACCTGCGTCGTGGCGCTCGTGCCAACATGGTGATGTTTGATGAGACGGGCTGGCTTTCTGAGGAAATGCTGGCCGTTTATGCTGCTTTTACTATCGTGAATAAGGATATGAAGCTGGGCGGCGACATAGACCAGGAGACAATCAAGACGCTTCCAAAGGATATAGCCAACCAGTTATTTTATGTGTCCTCGGCATCATCCATCTCTACTCCGTTTTATCAGCGGTACAGAGAGTTTTCCAAGCAGATGCTGCTGGGGAATAAAGATTATTTTGTGGCTGAGATAAATTGTGATGTTGTGATTAACGCCACTGTGGGCGGCAAAGTCTATCCGGCCTCACTGTTAAAGCGGGAAACAGTTGAGACAGAGATGCGGAACAATTCAGAGAAGGCGTCCCGCGAGTTTTTCTGCCGTTTTTCTGACGGAGAGAGCTTGAATAACATTATTAAGCGGGCCTGGATTACCAGAAATTCTTATACCAGGAAGCCGATTTTGCATAATGATACAAATGAGCGCAAGATATGTCTCTTTTATGACCCTGCCCGCAGCTCTGATAATTCAATTATGTTAGTTACAGAGCTATATAAGGACGAGAAAAAGGGCTACATGATGGATGTTATCAACTGTGTCAGTTTTGCAGATATTAGTCTGAGGAAGAAGACTCCAATGAGATACCAGGAGCAAATTGCGGCTATTCACGAGTTGTTGCTGGATTATAACGGGGATGCAGACGACTATGAAAATATTGAGGTCGTTATGGCCGATGCTGGTGCAGGCGGCGGGGGAAACTCGTGGTTTGGCGATTCGCTCATGGAGGATTGGGTTGATAACCGTGGCAACAAGCATCGTGGGCTGATAGACAAGGAATATTCAGAGGAATATGTGCGCAGATTCCCGAATGCCATTAACAAGTTACGGCTGATGAATCCGGGCACCTATAAATCAGAGGCGTTTGAAGCTCTGATAAAAATGGTAGAAGCTGACCTTATCACCTTTCCGGCAGAGTATGACAACAAGGGCTATATAAACCTGATGGAAATAGATGAAAAAGTGCTGCGCAGGCAAAAAGATGAATTGTGGGAGAAAATCAATAAACTTGAGATTTCTGAGGTAGATAAAGAAGAACGGCTACAGGAAGAACTTGCGGCATTAGATATTGGCAAGATTAAAACAGAAAAACTGAGTGTCGAAGAAGAAGTTGCGCTCAAGCAAATAGATGCGATGAAGGAAGAAATTGTAAACATCTGCCGCACCAAGAGAGAGTCTGGGAAGGACAGCTTTAAGCTCCCCGCTTATAAGGATGCAGAAACAGGGGCCAGCGAAGCCACCATGCACGATGACCGAGCATATTGTTTGGCATTGGCGGGTTGGTATTTGTCCGAGCGGCGCATGGATGCAATTCGACGCAGGAAGAAACCCTCTACGAAAGGGATTGTAGATAAATTACCCGTGCATAAAGCGAAACCAATTAAAAAGACATTTGGATGATGGAGGTGAGTATGATTGGCAAGTAATAAGAAACCATTGACTGATGAGGAACGTATACAGAAATTGTCCAGGGAAGAAAAGAATCGGGCCGCATTCGCGTCTGTTAAAGATGCGCTCAGTCTGATTGACCTCACAAGCACAAAGTCTTATAGCTATACGACATATTCTAAGGAAAATTTAAGGACATATTTGAAGAATCCTTCCAGCGAGAGCAACCAAAAGAGCTTGAGGAAGTTAAGCAATTATTTATACACAGTTTCCTATGTGTATAGGCGATACATCAATTTTAAGGCTGAACAAATTCAGTGTAAAGCATGGAATGTCTATCCTAATATCTCAGTAACTGAGCCGCCCGACAAAGAAACGGTGCTGTCCAATTACGAGCGGGTTTGCAATGTCGTCAAGACCATGAATATGAAAAGCCAGATTTTCAAGTGTATGCTTCAGGCGTGGAAAACTGACGTTTGTTATGGCTATTGCTATGGCGACCCGGAGAAAAACGGGGAGTTCTTTATCCACCTGTTAGACCCGGATTATTGTAAAATTTCAAGCCAGCAATATTATGACGGCGTTTTTGCGTTTGCGTTTGATTTTTCATTCTTTACAGGTACAAATGAATACTATCTGGATGTGTACGACCCCATTTTTAAGAAATATTATGAGGCGTATCAAAAAGACAGTTCTCTGCGTTGGCAGGAATTGCCCGTAGAAAATACGTTTTGCATCAAGATAAATGTGGACAATACAGATTATCCGGTGCCGCCTTTGAGCGGAATGTTTGAAAGCATTATTGACTTGGTGGATTTGCAGGCCATTCAGAGTACAAAAGACGAGTTAAGCATCTACAAAATGATTTGGGCAAAAATTGACACCATTAGTGGAACGAAAGAAGTAGACGACTTCGAGATTGACCTTGATTTGGCAAATGAGTTCTACAAGAAGGTGCAATCAGCGCTGCCGGATGAAGTTACATTTGTGATGTCGCCAATGAATTTGAATTCACTGTCCTTCCAGGAGACAGATGCAAGCGATACAAACACCGTGGCGGATGCGTATGAAAACCTGACTGATTCCAATGGCAGCATTGTTATGAATTCTGGGAAGATTACAAATTCGACTGCCTTTAAAATGGCGCTGCTGTTTGATTCATTGGATGCAATGGCTCCGGTGGAGCAGATAAATTCCTGGATTAACTTTTATATTTTGAATCATGTTGGGGAGACGGGCATGACTGTGGAATATAGTGACGTTTCTCCTTATTTTGTTGATGATAAGATTGACAAGCTCTTAAAGGTTGCGCAATATGGCGTTCCTGTCAAGCTGGATTTGGCGTCACTGGCTGGCTCAAATCCGGTGAAAGCAAACGGTATGGCATATCTTGAAGATGCGCTTGGACTTGGAACGACAACGTGGATTAACCCGTTGGTTTCAAGTAATACTCAGGGGAGCGTTGATGGTGATGAAGGACGACCCGTATCTGACGACAGTGAGATTTCCGCCGATGGCGTGGCAACAAGAGACAAGGGGGATAAGTAATTATGACGGCACCAAAGTTTATTGTAACTTACGACGAATCTACGGCCTCTTTGCTGACTGCGCAAGGATTTCGCCCCCTCCCTGATACCAGCTCTAGGTATGTTTTTATAGTTGAGAGCGGTAAAAAGATTGATTTTGATGAGGTTGACGTGTCGAAAATAAAATATACGAACACGTTAAATATTTGACAAAATTGTGAAGGGAGGTTTTGGGATTGAAATTTTATACACTAGATGATTTGTACAAATTTTGCAAGGAAAACAATATGCAGAGTTTTAGTGCAAAGGAAGGTGGCGCTCCCCTTTCTGTACATATGCTGGAGGCTTTTGAAGTTGCTGCTGCTCCTGATTCTGATGGATTACTGCCAGTGAAGCTGCAAGCCTGCCATACTGGTGTAAATAGGAATCAGTCATTCATCTCTGGGGAGACGATGCAAAATTGCGCGGCCAGCTTTAAAGGGCGTCCCATTCTTGGGGCCATTCATCAAACTGACACGGGAGAATATGAGTTCCACAGCCATGACATGATGAATGTTGAAGATGATGATGGGAATGAAACTGTTGAGTATATTGAACAGCCTATTGGCGCAATCAGTGACAGCAAAGACCCGTATTTGGAGCATGATGATGCCAACGATAAGGACTACCTTGTAGTTGAGGGCAATATTTTTGAGGATTATACCAAGGCCGCTGAGATTTTACAGCGGCATCAAAGTTGCCCCTGCTCTGTTGAGATTTTGATTAACGATATGTCATGGAATGTCGAGGATGATGTTCTGGTCATCAACGATTTTTCATTTAGAGGAGTGACTATTCTCGGCTATGAGCAGGATGGTGTAACTCCCATTCAAGAAGGAATGCAGGGGTCGAATATAAAGATTCAAACCAATTCCGAGAAGAAAGGAGGAGAGATGAAGATGTCTGTTTTTGAGCAACTGCTGAAGCAATATGACGTTCAGGCAGAGGACTTGAACTTTGAGTATGCAGAGCTGTCTGACGAGGAATTAACTGAAAAGTTTAAAGCCCAGTTTGAGGCTGTCCCCGTAGAGGAGAATGAGTCTTCTGATGAAGCTACCTCAGTTGAGGATGAGGGCAGCGCCGAAGATGAAGGTGCCGATGGCGATGGTGATTCTGGCGAAGACACAACCTTTAATCGTACTTTCTCCATTGAGATTAGTCATGAGGACACTCGCAGCGCACTTTATAATCTGCTTGCCCCGATTGAGGCTGAAAATGACGATTATTTCTATATTCGTAATGTCTATGACAGTTATTTTGTAGTGGAGTCCTGGGTGACGAATAAGCTCTATAAGTGGGGCTATAGCGTTGAAGATGCTGTTGTGTCTCTGAATGGGGAGCCGGAAGAGGTCTTTGAAATTGTGGTGAATGCCGCAGAGAAGGCTGCGCTGGAGCTGATGCGCTCTGAATATGCTGATTTAAAGGCATTTAAGCAGCAATATGATGAGGCGCAGCTTACCGCCCAAAAGGATGAAGTCTTCAATGAGTATGCGTTCCTTGAGGGCAATGAAGCCTTTGATAAGTTGAAGGAGAACGCAAAGGATTATTCTGTTGACGAGATTAAGACTCAGGTAAAGGTGATTCATTCTGATACTATTTGTGCTGGGCAAACTTTTGAGTTCGCCGCTGGCGCTCATACTCATGGCAAGAGTGTTGGAATCCTCAACAAGAGAAGCGTGGATGTTCCCGCTGAGTACAAGCCTTATGGAAGTATCTTCGATGAGGACTAAAGAATTTAAAAATTTGCGCGACTGCGCTTTTATATTTTATTTTAAGAAAGGATGAAATAAGTTATGGCTAATGTGTTTGACAATTATGTGGGCGAGCAGCACATTGTTTGCGAGTCTAGCCTGCTGAAAGCCACTTCTTGCGGCCATATCCTGTCTATGATTGCTCATAAGGACATGGATAATGGCACCATTGTTACCCGTGGCGATTGGGTCGAAGACCAGGTGTTTAATTCTGCGGATTATTCTGATGGTGACAAGCCCTATCTGGTTCTGACTACTCCCATTGCGTATAACAGTGACCGCACTCTGTATCAGGATGAGTGCTATTTCTACAATGCTGAGGGCGAGGTCATGCGTTGTTATGAGCTGGTCGTGGACGATATTTTCACCGTCTCCGAGGAAGCTATTACTGCTCTGGCCGACGAGCCTGTTGCTGGCAACTATGTGACCGTTTCTGATGGCCTGTATGTCGAGTCTGAGGCTGAGGGCAGCGGTGGTTTAAGCTGCCAGATTCTGGAAAAGGTTGCTTATACCAATTACAATGCCTATCGCCTTCATGTGCGTTCTGTGGGCTAATTTTTTGAGAAAGGAGGAAACGATTTATGTCTAAATTTATGAGTTTTGATGCTTCTGTCCGTAATGTGTTCAAGGACGATGAGGCTAATTATAAGGACTTCCAAAAGCTGATGCGGGATGCCGCCAACAAGAATGTTGAGGGCTATTCCGAGAAGGAAGCGAATGAGAAGATTTCTGCCATTTTCCTGAAGGTGATTGGCTGCGATAAGAACTCCAGCCGCAGGGAGATTCGTAAGGCTATTCGCCGCAATCAGGTTGCTATTTATGACCTGCTTGAGGAGACGATTGACGACCTGCTGGTGAGCGGTTGGGATGACGACCCGTTTATGCGTGAGTGGGTTGAGGTTCGTAACCTGGCACTGGGAGATAAGAATGAATTTTATGTAGAGGATTCTTCTGTGTTGTCTGTTATGCGTGTCAGCGGCAACCACCACGATATAATTCGTCAGCGTCTTGGCCGTGGGAAGGCGTTCACTGTCGAGACTTCCTGGCTGGCTATTAAGGTTTATGCCGAGTATGAGCGTATTGCCACTGGCATCGAGTCCATGGCGCAGTTCTCTATTAAGATTACTGAGGCTTTTAATCAGTATCTTAATCAGGCAATCTATGATGCTCTGATGGAGGTTGGCGAGACGCTTGGCACCCAATTCTATAAAACGAGTGCGCTGGACGATACTACCAAGGAAACTCTGCGTACTCTGTGCATGGATGTCTCTATCGCCACTGGTCAACCGGTTGCCATTCTTGGCACTCGTGTTGCTCTTGGTTCTGTATTTGACCTTACTGGTGTTGATTGGTTTAGCAATGACATGAAGAATGAGATGTACACCACTGGGAAGATGGCGTATTTCGAAGGAATCCCCCTCGTGGAAATTAAACAGGGCTTCAAGAAGAATGATACCACCCAGTATCTGATTAGCAATACTACGCTTTTCATTATGCCGATTAGTGCCGAGAAGATGATTAAGTTGGTCTATGAGGGCGATACTCAGATGTATACGATTCACGACCCTGATACAAATGTTGACCTTACAGAAAGCACGGAAGTTTTGGAGAAAATTGGCATTGGAATTGTTACCAATCAAAAGTTCGGAATTTGGGAAATTGTTGCCTAATTTTAGAGCTTTTTAAGCTATTTTAACATAAGGAGACGTTATTATGAAGTTGTATGTTTGTAGAGGAAAGCGGCAAGCCAATTATTTTTTGGACTATGGCTGCAAACTAATTCGTATTGATTGTGACAAGACAGCAAAGGGGTATCTTGTCTTTATCTTTCACTGGAATGGCGCACTTGATGCTGCGTTAAAGTCATGGGAGACAGATAAAGACACCTATTTGATTTCTTGAGTTTGAAGGAGGATAAAGTTATGGGAGAAGTTTGTAACATTCTTCATGAATCTGGAATCTATTCAATTGAGTGTTTGATAAACGGTAAAAAGTACATCGGACAATCGATAGATATGAAGAAAAGAGTCATACAGCATAGATGCGATTTAAGACGACATGACCATATGAACGAAGATTTACAGTCGGATTGGGATGAGTATGGGGAAGGAAATTTTAGTTTTGACGTATTGGAAAAATGTGAAATTTCTGAATTGGATAATAAAGAACGATTTTATATTGGTTGTTGCAAATCAAATCTTATTGAGTTTGGATATAATATTGAGGCTGGTGGAATTTGCCCTGGCCCAATGTGCGACAGAACAAAAGAGAAACAGTCAAAAGTACAGACTGGAAAAGTCCGTACAGATGAGACAAGAAAGCGCCTTTCTGAATCTCATTTAGGAGAGAAAAATTCTATGTATGGGAAGCATCATACAGACGAAACAAAAAAGAAAATCTCTGAAAATCGTCGTCCAGTGCGAGGCAAAGACTATCCTAATTATGGTAAGCATTTTTCTGAGGAGACGAGGGCTAAACTTAGTGCTTCTCATATTGGAAAAAACACTGGAGCAAGCCATCCTCGTCATCATTCTATCTATTGCCCAGAGTTGGATGAGTATTTTGATACAATTACTGCGGCGACACGGAAATATGGAGTTTCTGATGCACATATCAGTAGCTGCTTGTCTGGAACAAGAAAATCCGCTGGCAAACATCCCATAACTGGAGAAAAATTACATTGGCTTGACGCCAAAACTGGTACAAACAATTTGCAACAACTTGAAAATTGATTAAAAGGAGTAAAAAGAAATGCCTAGAGCAAAGAAAGTTGATACAGAAACCGCAGAGATTGTAGAGGGAACCGCAACTGTAACTACGACTCCTGCCATCGTGGAGTCTACTCCCGTTGTGGAGAAGCCCGCCGCTAAGAAGACTCGCCGTAAGTTTGCACAGGATGACCCTATTCTGTGTCGTTCAGTGACATATGGGGAGCTTTTGCTTCCTGGTAAGAAGTCCAAGCTGCTTTACACTTTCGCCAATTACGGAGACACGACTGAGGTTGAGTTCCAGGATTTGCAGGCGCTTCGTAGCACAAAATCCAAATATCTCAATATGCCGTATTTTGTAATTGAAGATGAGGAACTGTTGGAGCAGTGGCCTGAGATGAAGGCTATTCACGACAAGGCGGCATTGGTTGACATTAACGCTATTTTCAAGATGCCTGTCGCGCAGATGAAGAAGCGCCTGAAGGAGCTTCCGGCTGGTATGCGTGAGACGGTAAAGAATATGGCGTCTGAGAAGATTCAGAACGGCAGCCTTGACAGTATTGCGAAAATTAACGCAATTGATGAAATCTACAATACGAATCTGAAATTCTATATCAACAATTAATATAGGGGAGCTGGTTAAATGGCAACACCCTACACTACTGTATACAACCGGTTCCTTCAAAAATGTACAGATTTTAATCTCGCAGAAACGGATGACAACGCCTTAAATGAGATGTTGTTTTCGTGGATGCAGAGTGCGATAGTCAACACACGCCCTTGCCAGCATGATTTATCTGACAGGGATGATGAGATAATGGAATTTACCGATACCTTGTCTGACCTTGAGATAGAGATTCTGGCAATGGGCATGGTTGACGCTTGGCTTGACCAATATTTGAACTCTACCGAAAATGTACTGCAATTCATTGGCGGCAAAGAGGAAAAATTAAGAAGATTAGTTCGTTGCATACGGAAACGGTGCAATGTATTTCTTCGGATAAGCTGGGAACTCCTGAGAGCCACAACGCTACAGCGGAAAGATGAAAAATGTTTATATGCGACAGCCTGAAAAGTTTGTGGATTGGACAATCAGCCGGGAAGCGGCGAATAGCTGCGCCCTCAACGACTAGAGCTGTGATGCTCGTAGGGGCAAGTGCCTCGAAGTGAAGAACTCCTAAGTTTTGTGCTGATGTATGGCACAAAATATGGTGAATGATATAGTCTATGCTTACATGAAAGTGTGAGAAAGGGTGTGAATAAACACTACCCCTTGCGCGGATTAACGCCCCGCGTGAGTAATATTACAGATTACAGTCAAGCTAATCACCTCGCAGAGCTGCGAGAGTTAAAAAATGAAAACTTGAGAAGAATGAACCGTTTGCATAACTATTATACTTACACTAATAGTTCATATTTTAGTAGTTAGGCGGTGCTTTAAATGTATTTTAAATACGGCGAAGTATCGTCTAAGCAGATAAAACAAGAGAAAGATTATTTTCAATCAGCAATTTTTAAACTTTTGCCGTACAAACAGGAAAAATACGAATACCTGGACGGATATTTTGAGTCGCTGCTGCAAAGGCTGGGCGGCTTTAATACTTTATCGGGGAATCAGCCCGTAGTTGTAACCATTATGAGTTTGCTGGAGTTTGCAAGGACAGAGAACGACTTTGTGAAGTATCGCAAGGCTGTTCTTGATGCCTGTGGGCTTGTGCAGCAGATACAGGATGGTGATTCCTATGTATGATTCTTTTAGAAACAGAATGCACACTTACGGGAAAACTGATGGTATGGCGAGAGTAAGGCAATCTGAGTTGATTATGGACGCCAGTTTTACTCGTGATACTGCCTGCAAGAAGGTATATGTTAAATGGGTAGAGAGCGGGCTTCCAGAAATTGACAAGAGTATTGATAAACCTGTTGACGCTAAATTCAATCCAAAATCGTATCACACAATTACAGGAGACGAAGTTGCCTATCTGCTTCAGTTCAGGAAGAAGGATTTGCTGACAAACGACCAGATTAAGGTTGGCTCATATGTATATATCCCGAATGAATTTGGGCAATGGGAATGGTGGCTTATTGCACATTATGATGATAGGTCACAGTTTAGGCAGTTTTCAATTTTGAAGTGTTTGTGGACTTATAAATGGGTGAGCGAGGTTGAGGGGAATCGTGTGATTCATACTTGCCTGGGCGCACCGAGAAAACAAAATAGTTATAATAGCGGCGTGTGGTATGACACTTACACCCAAACCACCGAGAATCAGGACGTTGCCTGGTTTCCGACGAATAACGATACGATAACGCTTATGTATGATACACGATTTTTAAAATCCGACCCTAGGAGGGCACAGCCTATCTCATGGTCAGTAACCAAATTGGAAGATGCTGTTCCTGCTGGTTTAACTAAAGTAACTCTGGCACAAGATGCCTATGACGAGGCAAAGGATAACGCAGAGCTTATGATTGCGAATTATTATGCAAATGTTACTACTCCCGTAGACAAGGCTATGCCAAAGAAAGAGATTGCAATTGTATGCAAGGGAACCCGTGCCGTAAGCGCTGGCGGCGGCTATAAGCAGTTTACTGCCGAAGTATATTCAGATGGTGAATTGATTGATGTGGCCCAAGAGGGCGTTGAAGTTCAATGGGTTGTATCGTTCCCAGAAGGGGATGAAACCAAATTCGAGTGTATAGCAGACGGAGACACATTATCAATTAAATGCCTCCCCTATTACGCTTTGATTGGCAGCACATTTACTATCACTGCCACAGCCACAGTTGATGGCGTAGAGGCTACAGATACGATAACAGTGGAGGTGACTGGAACATGATACGAGATATTCAAAAAGTTGACGATGACATTATCACTATGAAACGCAAAATCAAGCAGATTCTATTGGCAGACCCCGATTTAATTGAGGCACTGAATAATCCTAATCTTGATGTTAATAGCCCCGATGAATATTTTAACACGAACATATTCTCGTTTATCCGTATTCCGGGCACCCAGGAAACCGTCAGGAATTTTGTCTGTTATGCAGTCAATGATATTGAGGCTTCCGAGGCAAACTCTGTTATCAAAACACAATACATACAATTTACAGTCATCTGTCATTTATATGATATGAAAACGCAATACGGGATTGATAGGCATGATTTATTGGCGTATATCATTAGAGATTTGTTTAACTGGACAAATGTTTTTGGACTACAATTTAAGTTGATTACGAATAAGGAGCAAATTTTTGATTCTGACTTTTATGGCCGCACACTCCAATTTGAAGCCTTGACGCCAAACTCTTTACAGAGAGGACGGGGCGACAACCTCCATGACTTTTGGGGTAGATGAGCTTCAATTATACTTTGGAGACGACTATAAAATCAATGACCATATTACAATTCATCAGCCGACAGTTGGAGAAATTGTGGCTTTTGGAGAGCAGCGATATTTTGGCATTGTCCATGCTATCACCTGTATTCCAAGTGATATGAAATCGCGGTTGGATGATTTGGGCATTGACTGGACAAAAATTAGTGACTATGAATTGTTTCTAATGATTGCGCCAACGCTTAAACCAGAGGATACATCAATTTTGTTTGGAGATTTGGATTTTACGAAATTGAAGCAATACATCAATCAGCAGAACAACAAAATTGTTCTTGCCGATATGGAGACGGGTTTAATTGTTGATGAAATGATATATTTGAGGATTGTAGATTACCTCCGAAAGGTGCATGGCATAAAACCGAAGGTGGAGCGCTATGCGAATAAAATTACCAAGAAGGTTTTAATTGAGGAGGAAAGAACAAAACTCATGTATGCGGCCAAAGAGCCGTTTAAATCATATCTGCTTCCAATGATTTCATGCGTTAAGGTGCGCATGGGATATACCAAGGACTACATTCGGAACGAGGGGTATTATGAATTTAATAATGACCTGCAAAGGCTGTGTGTGATTATAAATACAGACCAGTTAATGGCCGGATGTTATGCTGGAACAGTAGATATGAAGAAAATCAATAAAAAAGAATTGAATTGGATGAGAGAGCTGTAGCCGCTGGCGCAGCTCTTTTTATAATATTATGAAATTTTTTTTGGAGGGAATAATATGGCTTTTACGCTTAATAATTTCCTGGTTGATAGAATTGTGCGCGGTGTGGGTATCTCCCAGACCACCAATAAAGTCCTGTTCGCTATCAACCAGATTCAGAATGCGTCTCTGACTTGTTCTTCTGAGTCCACCGACGCTGTTGATGCGCTGGGCACTGTCATTGCGACCTTCTATCGTGCTAAGTCTGCCGAGTTTAGTGCCGAGAATGCTATTTTCGACCTTGACCTGATGGCTACTCAGCTTGGCACTACTAAGAAAGTCGCGTCCAGTGACTCTACTATTACTGTCCCCGCTATGGAAATTGTTACCCTGACGGATGGGCAGACCACTTATACTCTGCTGCATACTCCTACCGAGGCTCCTACTGCTATTTATGCTCTGAATGGCGACAGCACCTTTGGCATCGAGTACACCTCTGCGACTGCCGCCTCTGATACGGAGTTCGCCTATGCTGATGGCGTCATTACTCTGCCCACGAATCTGGCCGCTGGCACTCAGATTTTCGTGATGTACGATTATGCGTCCACTGCTGCTGTTGAGGTTGTCGATTATGCGACTGAGTTCCCCAGCACCTGCAAGTTTGTGCTTCAGGTTCTGGGCTGTGATGTGTGCGACCAGGAGAACCTGGTGTATGCGTACATCATCTTCAATAACTTCAAGATTAGTCCTGATTTTGACTGGAGCATTGCCACAGACGGTACTCATCCGTTCAGCGGCATGGCACAGCAGGACTACTGCGACACAGAGAAGCGGTTATTCTCTATCGTTATCCCCGGCGACGAGGAAGACGAAGACGAGGAAGCAGCCGGTTAATTGAGCTGATTCTTTGGGGGAGGCGGGGTGACTCGCCTCCCCTACTTCAAAGGAATGACTTAAATAGTGGCAAATAGAAGTCGAATATGTGCAGTTTGTGGGGTAAAGTATAAATACTGCCCTACTTGCCAGAGAGATATTGGTAAGCCTACATGGATGCAGCAGTTTCATTCAGAGAACTGCAAGAACATCTTTAAAATTTGCACAGATTATAATCTGAAGAAAATCTCAAAGAAAGAAGCACAGGAGCAATTGTCAAGTTGTGATTTAACAAACCGAGACAATTTTGCGCCATATGTCCAACGGGACTTAAAAGAAATTTTGGGATGAACATAAAGCGAAAAGTTAGAAAACAATACTAAACACTTGAGCTTTATTGCCAGGTGTTTATTTTTACGAATAAAGGAGTAAAAAGGAATATGGTAAAGTCAGTTATTACAGGCAAAGAGTATGACCCCAGCAGGGCTATTTATATTACATCTCCCGTGCAAGCGCAGAAATATTTGGCGCGGTTGGGCACCGAGTTCTTCTTGGATATGCTGTATACAGGAACAAAGCGCCCAGACTCGTTGGTTTTTGTGTTTGAGCGTTGCCCTGAAACAAGGGATGCAAAGGCGTTATGGGATAAGCACGAGCTTTAATTCTAGGAGGCGCGTGTTTTGAGAACTTTGGCGTTAGATGCAAGCACACGTTGCACCGGATGGAGCGTCATGGAAGATGGTAAATTAACGCTTTTCGGGAAAATAGATGAACGCAGCTCAAAGGATGGGCTGGAAGAACGAACGGGCCGCATGACGCATCAGATAACAGAATTGATTCAAAGGTATGCGCCAGACAAGATTTATTTAGAAGATACAGCAAAAATGGCAAATATGTCAACTTATAAAGACCTATGCTGGCTGGCTGGGGGCATACGCTATTATTGCTATGAGCATAGATATACCCTGGAGATGATTATGCCTGCCGCGTGGCGCAAATATGTACATATTCAAGAGAATGGTGTAAAAAGAGCAGAACTGAAAAGACGTGCAATTGAGTTGTGTAAAGAGCAATTTGGAGTAGAGGCTTCCGAGGATGAGTCGGAAGCTATTTTAATTAACTTGGCTATGTACTACAGGGACGATGTTTGGACTTGACGGTGTATGGCCGCACAAATGAAGGAGTGAATTTTCACATGAAGGTAGAAGGATTGTTAAAGTTGATGTCCGATAAGAAATTTTTGGACTTAACTGAGGAACAACAACAGGAAATGCTGCGGAAGCGTTTGGAGGTTCCGCAGTATTTAAGCATCAAGGAGAAGCGCAGCGTAGTAAAAGAGATTTTGGATGCTGCCAGCGAGACTGAGCATGGAGTGGCAAAGGTAGATGGAATTAAGAAGTATATTTACTTGATTATGTATTCTATCAATGCTTACACGAATCTTGAGCTGTCGGATGATATTGAGAGTGATTATGATGCGTTATGCTCTGCTGGCGTTCTTGCGAGAGTGATTGATTTGTTTGACAGTGAGTATCAATCAGTGATGGCGTTACTGCAACTGGAGCAGGAAACCAGAGAGCAGGACGACAAGATTGAGCTTCAGGTCGCAAGGTTAATGGGGCAAGCCACAGATGTAATTACTGAATTGAGTGACATTATGGGCAAGCTTCATATTACGCCAGAAAATGTTGACCAGATTGACAACATTATTCAAATGCTCAAGTGAGTGGGAATGATGCGATGTGGGAAAGACGAATTATAGCGGTGTATTTGACGGCATTTTAAATGATGCGGAAACGATTGCAAAAGACAAAGTAAGAAGTGTAGGGAAAGAGATTTCCAGCAAAATGTACACTGCGGCTCAAAGGTATGTTGATGAGTATTATGGGAATTATACGCCTAGAAAGTATAAACGGTTGCACGAGTTGAAGACTCTAGCGAATCCTGTTTATGAAGAATCCAGTTCTGGCAATATGTTTACGGTAACTGCTGGTGTGGAATATGACCCAGGGGCTATCGCTGGGGCGCATAAAAGTAACTCTTGGTACCATCAGTCTGGAAGCAACTGGGTTGACAGGTACAGTAGAAGCGATGACCAAAATAATGGCATTCCAGAGGCCGACTGGATTTTTGAAAATTTCTGGGCTGGCACACACCCTGTTTTTAAAAATGGGGAGCAAAGTTATGTGGCAGACCCGCAATCTCAAGAGCGTTTAATCAATGATTATATGGATGATGAGATTGTGGCAAAGATGAACAGCTTACTAGCATTAACTGTTTCAGAACTTGGATTACTTTGATATGGGAGGTGAGAAAATATGGCAGATAAAAAAAGACAAGTTGTTGTAGAGCTGTCGTTAGATACAAAAGACGCAGAAAAGAATATGAAAAAAATTACTGCAAATCTCGAAACGATGGCTGAAAGTGCCGGGAAATATGGTGATTTTTCCTATTTTACGACATTATTAGACTATCTTGCGCAGATAGAAGATAGGTTGAATGAGTTACAAAAGCAAGACTCTGTTAAATTTGAAGATATTTTTGGGAAGAATGCAACAACTTTTATTGACTCTATTACCAAGTCGGTATCTTCGCTTTTAGAGGCTCCAGAACTTCTTGAACAGGCTGTATCCAAAATTGCTTCTATGGACTTTTCTGGAAATGCGGAGGAGGCACGAGAGGCAATTGAATTGCTTATAAATGTTTATCAACGTCTTGGACTTGAGGCCCCGAATGCTTTTGACGGATATGAAAATTGGGATACCTCCACTTTAAGGTCTAAAGTAGATGATATTAAAAAAGCTGCGACAGATTTAAGTGGTATTGATTGGGGAAAAGCATTTAATGTAGAGGTTCCAGGTTCTATAGAAGAACAAATAAAAGAACTTGATAAACAGGTTACTAACCTTCAAAGAGTGAAGACTAGATGGAATAAAGCGATTGAAAACTGGGAACTCAATGGCATTGTTCCCAAGGGCAAAGAAGGCTCTACAAAAGAAGAAATTGACGAATATTGTGATATGCTTAGAAGCAATATTGAACAGATTGATGAGCAAATGGAGTCGTTGTTCTCTAAAAAGTACGATTTGTCTCCAGATTCTATTTTCCAAGATTTTAATGATGCTGTAACAAAAGCATTTGATTTTGATTTAGACACCGAGGAACAATCGCTTCGGACGCACTTAGATAAAATGCAAGCAATGGTGGACGCCTGTAGGGAAAATATTGATAGCGGTCTTGCCAACGAGTTGCAGGGAGTGCTTGATGATATTAATAGATATACCTTTAAACCAGATGAGGTTGATACAAGTGGCATTCAGAAAAGCATGGAAGCCATTATTGAGAAATATCAAAAAACTAGCGAGGCTGCCAATGATACAAAGCAAGAAGTTGTAAGCGCAAATGACGAAATAAATAACAGCTTCAATTCCAGTGGGGATGGCAATCCTAAAGCCGTACAACAGTATGAAGACCTTGGGGAAGCTGCTGCCAGTGCTGGTGATGCGGCCAAAGGTGCCGGAGATGATATTAAGAACGCCCTAAGTGGTAGTATTGGCAACGGAGCAAATGAGACTAAAAACAGTCTAAATGATGTGGCTGATGCCGCAGAAAATGCAGGAGATGCGACGAAGGCTGCCGGGAGTGCAATGGAAAGCGCATTTGATGGCAGTAATCCAAAAATAGCGGAATTACAGCAGCAGCTTGAAGAGATGACAAAAAAAGCGGCAGCAGCAGAACAAGAAGCGTATGATTTAGGGTCTGATGTATCTCATTTGCAGCAAGAGAACAGCGAACTTGGGAACTCATTATTAGATGCAAATAACAAAATTGAGGAAATGACTAAAAACCTGTCGGAGCAGGCTACCAAAATACAACAGCTTGAAAGTACAGTCTCTGGTATGGGCGATGGTTGGAGTAAGTATTTTGATGCAAGTGACCAAATTGAAGCACAAAAGAAGCAAATAGCGGAGTTATCAACAACGTGCGAAACACTTCGGAGTGTACTCGATAACACGGATTCTGTGTGGGGCATTGAGAAGAAGCTAGAGTCTGTTTCAAGTGCGCTTCAACAGATGTCTGAAATGGTTGTTCAGTCCGCAGAGAAGGTCGACCAGCTTCAAAAAGAGTTTTCTGAGTTGAATACGCAAGCAGGAACCAATTCGATTTCAAGCGAGTCCTTTAATGAAATACTTCAAATATTAAAAGAGCTTGTTGCAGAGATGCAACCGTTTGTGTCCGCGTTGAATAATAGCGAGACTGCCCTAGGACAAATGGCAACTGAGGGCGGAGCCAGCATTCAGACATTGGTTGGGCAGCTTGAATCGCTTAGTGCAACACTTGATGAGATTTCACAGAAATCTTTGGGAATAAACATTTTCCAGAAAGCAAGTGGGAGTGGCGGTACAGACCTTGCCGCATATAAAGAATCTTTGTTGTCTTTACAAGACCCATTAACGCAGACAATAAGACTGGCACAAACGTTATCTGGCACAAATGGGACAGTTGCGCAAGCTGCGTATGGTATTGCTGATGCTATTGGCAGCCTTTCCAATGTAAAGAGTAAAGCGGCTATTGAAAATAATGCTAACGAATTACAACATTGGTACAACGTTCTTGTCCAAATAATTGAAGCCTCTGGGCAAGCGGAACAAATCAATTTTGAAAAGATTAAATTCCCAACGGCAGCAGATTTCAGTACAGATGCTACAGATAAATTCTTGCAGAGCCTCACAGATATAAATACGCAGTCGCAAACCACGACGGTTGAAACGACGCAAAATTTCACTGAGCTGGTTGCCGTTTTAGAGAAACTTTCAACCACCCTTGACGAGGTTGTCAAAACATTCGATGGGCTAAAACTCAATATTAGCACAGAAGAACTTAGTCAATCTTTGGAACAAATTAAGCGACTTGAGCAGGAAATCGCTGATTTGAAGCAGCAGATGGCAGAAGTTAATGCAAATACTGGTGAAACAGGCGGCATGAAGGAAGGCTTTAAAGAAATTGCTGATGCTGCGGAAGATACGGCTCAAAAAGTTGAAGGCATTAAAGATAGTGTTGAGGAAACGCAGCAAGCGCTTGAAGATGCTGGTAAGGCGGCTAAGGAAGCGTTTGGTGACGAGGCCACCGCAGGTATAGATAACGTACAAGATGAGGTAAAAGAGACTGTCGATGTTACACAGGAAGCTGCGCAAGATATTAAGCAGGCAGGAGAAGAAATCAAAAATGCGTTTAGTGATACTGATATATACAGTTATCAGAACGCACTTGAGGGTTCACTTCAAAGAAAAAATAGCAATACGTTCCAGTGGATAGTTCAAGATGCTGACGAGGCTCTTGTAGAGGTGACTGCGGTTCTTGGGAAACTCGGAGATATTACGATTACAAAGAATCCAATTGAAGATATATTTTCCAGTGACTACAGTTCAAAATGGTTGAAGAACATCCAGTCCGAGATGACTAAAACTATTAACGAGCTTGCTCAGTCTATGACAAAATTATCAAAGATGGACGTTGGTACGCAGCAGTTTACTGAATTGGAAAATCGAATTTCTGAATTGCGAGTTAGACTTTCAGACTTACAGGGGCAGTTGAATAATAGCACTTCTATCGGAACTGGAAATATCGAGAGCCAGCTTAATAAGATATTCTCTAATTTTGGAGTAAGCGCAAGCCAGGAGATTGAAAAAGTAAAATCGTCATTTAATAGTTTGAGTGATGAAGCAAAGTCTAGTCTAAACGAGTTAGAGCAAAATGTTGATGGCGTTGAGGCAGATATTAAAGCCTTAGACGATGCGTTTGAAAATTTCAAATCTGCGCAAACTTTTGACGAGAAAACTGCGGCGGCGCAAGAGCTTGCAGAGGCTATATCCAAGACAACTGCTGAAGTCAAAGTTTTAAAAACGGCGGAGGATACATTAAATTCATCACAAAGTTTGTCTACTGATATTCAGACATGGATGGATGAAAACCAAAAGGCTGCCAAGCAATTTGGGGACAGGCTGGATGAGCTGCAAGATAAATTAAAAAATAATATTGACCCGGCTAAACTAAAAGAGTGTGCGCAAGAGTTTGAAAATATCCAAGCTGAGGCTAAAAGTGCCAATTTGGTTACAAGCGATTTTGCTAAGTCGGCGGGCAAACTTGCCCTTCAGCTTGCTGGCCTTGATACAACTTATGAAGTATTCCAAAAAATAGTTCAGGTCGTGCGCGAAGGCATTGAGGTTGTAACCGAGCTTGATTCTGCTATGGCACAGTTAAAGATTGTTACTGGGGCCACAGACAGTGAGATGACGCAGTTCTTAGAGGAATCTATCTCGCTGGCGAAAGAGCTTGGGCAGAGTGTCAGTGACATATTGGGGACTATTGAAACGTTCTCTCGTTTGGGATACGACCTCGAAGAAGCCTCTACATTAACTGAATTTGCCAGTATTTTATCTAATGTAGCAGATGTTGACATTGATGATGCGACGACTGGTCTAACTTCAATTGTTAAGGCATATGGGTATGCTGCTGAGGATGCCGAGCAGGTGTCCGATATTTTAATCACAGTTGGACAAAATTACGCAATTAGCGCGGAAGAAATTATGACTGCCTTGGAGAAATCTGGTTCTGCGTTGAGCGCTACGGGACTTTCTCTGGAGGAGTCTGTTGCGTTGTTGGCGGCTGCGAATAGCTCAATTCAAGATGCCTCCAGCGTGGGCACTGCGATGAAGACAGGATTTTGTCTTTATGTACAGAAATGTGCATAGTGAACATATTTAACTGCGGGTAATGGGTAAAGTCTTGCACCACAATAGCGGGGAAACCACGCTATGAAGGGACGAAAGTAGAAACAACGCAAGAATGGCATATGGCTAAAAGCCTAAGTGCTTGTACAATCCCTGTTCCGCAACTAAGCTCCCTAACGTACCCCGTGGAACACACGGTACTTGAGTCGAGGGAGAAAGTTCAACGACCATTCCCATGTAGGGGTTGCAGGGAAGAATAAAGGTGGAAACCCTGAATACTGCAACCATCAGAAGTAGGGCGCAATCGCAAATGGCGTGGGTGAAAACCCCTTAAATCGAAAAGGTATGCTTGCTGCTCAAATAGAACGTGAGTAAGAAATGGTCTTATCTCATATGAGAATATGAGTATTATAAAGCCAAGAATGTTAAGTAGAGGCCCACGGTAAAGTGGGGTGCCACTTTTCTTGATGCGGGTATCTATTTGTGGTACAATAAAAACAGTAATAGGCTTTGTAGTAGATGTGTGTTGCGAACACATTTAAAAATGTATGAGTTTCGGCACGAATTCGTGGAGCCACCACTGAACTAGAGGAGATGGGAGAAGAAACCGAGGGACTGGCAGATGGCCTTTCAAAATATAATGATGAAATTATGGCACTCACTGGCGTCTCTATTCTCAAAGAAGGAACAACAAACGAGTACAAAGACCTTTATGATATTTTCTATGAATTATCTCAAATTTGGGATACATTGTCTGATACCGCACAATCTCGTGTGTCGGAGATTCTTGGCGGCACAAGGCAATTAAGTGTAACTTCCAGCTTAATCAATAATTTCAGTGATGCTGAAGGAGCGCTTACAGATGCTTTGGAATCTAGTGGCACTGCACTAGCTTCCAATGAGGTGTATATGGACACCATCGAGGCAGTGTGTTTTTTGCCTCTTTGTATAGAAATATGCAAATTAGGACACATCTAAATGCAGGTAAAGGATAAGAGCCTTGCACCATAATAACAGGGAAACCATGTTATGACGGGGCGAAAGCAGAAACAACGCAAGGATGGCATATGGTCAAAAACCTAAGTGTTATAGTAATTCCTGTTCATGCAGCGAAATACCCTAACGTTATTCACAGACCATGTGATAGTTAGTCGAGGGTATACGTTCACAGACTATCCCCATATCGGGGCCGCAAAAATAAAATAAAGGTGGAAATCCTGAATATTGCGGCCATTAGGAGTACGGCGCAAGCAAAGGCGCGGGAGAATCCCCCATAATCGGAAAAGGTGTGCTTGCTGTTCTAAGGAACGTGAGTAAGAAATAGTCGAGTCTCATATGAGAATATGAGGGTTATTAACTTTAAATAAAGGAACTATGGTATGGAAGCAGAAATTTATGAGCAAATAATTGCAGATTATAAAAACGGCACATCTTTTAAAGAAATAGGAGAAAAATACCAATATGATGTAAAATATCTTAAAAACAAGTTGGCGCAAGACGGCTACTATATTCCAGGTAAATATTTGCGATTTACAGAAGCCGAAATTAGTTTGATAAACCAATATTATCCAGATGGAGATTTAGACGAGCTGTTCCAAAAAATTCCAAATCATACTCCAGAGGCGATAATATTAAAGGCTAAAAAGATGGAGACTGATTCTGGGGAATATAGTAGCTTAGAGAAAATGAAGCATCTTATTTCTGGTAAACCGTATACAATGGATGAAAGCACATTTAATCCAGATGATGGAAGTTTTTGTGCAATTACGCAAGATGGGTATAAAGTTCTAATTCGTAGAACAACGTTGAATAAAAAGAAACTCCCAGACTTTTTCAATGTAAAGAACCCGTATACAGTGGACAATATTCGGCACTATACAGAATTGAATGGAATTGAAACAGAGCTGTTGTCAAATAGTTATTTTGGGCAAAATGAAAAACTTGATTGGAAATGTGGTAGATGTGGAGTGCATTTCACAGCCTCTTGGAAGCAATTCCTACGAGGAAAACGGCTATGTGACGCTTGCACCAAAAAAGCGACCAGAGAAAAACAGCAACTTGATATGGACTATGTAATTAAGGTTTTGTCTGAATGTGGGTACATATTAAAAGAATATAATGAAGATGTGCCAATTTCTAAACAGTCTATTGTCTTGGAGGATAACGAGGGATACAAATATGAGGCAATATGGAATCATGTTTTAGACGGAATCAAGCCGCATTGTTTTGACCCGGCAAATAAGTTTACGATTGAGAACATTAATCATTATCTTTCACGCACGGGGCGCTCCGATTACTCTTGTATCTCGGAGGTATATACTGGAAATCATTCTCCATTGGCATTTGTACATAAACCATGTGGGACAATTTTCAAGTCTTCTTTGGTTGCCATGCAGGGAAAAGAGATAGAAGGTGCGGAGGAGAGACGATGGAAAACTTGTCCAAATTGCTTTCCACGGAGAATTGAATCACTTCATGCCTCAGTCCTCAAACAGGTGTTCTTACATGAGTATCCAGACACAGTTATAGAAGACCAGTCATGTAGAAATCCAAATAGCGGACTTCCGCTCCCAACCGACATAGTAAATCATAGGTTGAAAATTGCCGTTGAGATTCAAAGTCAATACCATGACGGAGAACGTCAGGCAATAAAAGATGCGATTAAAAGAGAGTTTTGGCTCAACAAAGGATACAAATTTTATGGCCCAGATATTCGTGATTATTCAGTGCTTGGTATTGTGCAAGTATTTTTTCCTAGTATTAAAGAACTGCCGACATATTTAAATTATAATTATTCGTGTAGTGCAAGTACCAAAATTGCTGAAGATTTGTTGAATGCAGGGCTTACGATAGGTGAAGTTGCGGATGCAATGGATGTGAAATATTCTACAATCTATGACATAGTACAATCAAAACGGATTGTTCTTCCTGCTAATTATACAAGAAGGCCAAAAAACGTAAAGGCGATTGTTCAGTTGGACGAAAATGGAGAATATTTAAATACCTTTTCGTCTTTCCTGGATATAGAACGAAATGGTTATAACAGGTATTCTATACGCAAAAAACTGAAATCTGGAGAGCATCTTTCTCAAGGCTTTTATTGGATTTTTGAGAAAGATTATAAACAAGGAGTAGTAGAAATATAATTTTAAAGTTAATAACCGGCTAGACGTTGCGAATCTAGCTAAATATGAAAATGAAAAACAAGCCAATTCAGTGCTGCTGTTCAAGAACTCGCATCTGATGCTCTTGACACAGACCTAATTAAAAATATCGTAGACCTTGGAACGGACTTAATTGAAGTCCTAGATGCAATCATAGATAATGTCGGAATGCTTGGCGTCGCAATTGGCGCTGTTGGTATTGCGGCATTCGCAAAGAGTTTTGTTTGACCCAAAAATATGATGAGTCTCCAAATTCATCACGCATTGGGTGACAAATCCGCAAAAAGCGGAGACAAACGTGGACGAGGCTTGGCGTTGCGCCGCAGGCATAATTAACCTGCGGCTACACTCCACGCACAAGTCCATGAGTAGTTCTCTTTTAAAACAAAAACTAAGGGGTAAATGCTGGAAACACCGGTTAAACCGTTCTGCCTGAATTTTTTAGGAGCGAAAGCAGAAACAAGTGAACGGCTGGCGCAAGGGAATACATAAGCCTAAACGCTACGCGACGCGAATAGCGGAGCAGATGGTCAATCAGCAGGACGGCATGAGCTGTAAAAGCGAGTGCAATCCTCAGAGACTACCCACCCTTCGGGCTGCTACGCATATACAAACGCGGCAACCTGTAATGTATAGTCCAAATGCGGAAAAACAGGCAGCAAAGCAAAAAAACGGGAAGATGCCCCCGCAGTAACGAGAACATCTTCCCTGCGCACTAGGCGCAGAAGCGGTACCTGACCGAAGTCCGTACCTGGATACGAGCCTTAACTCGTACCTTTACAGTACACTTAACTTTAGCCATGTGTACCACCTCCTTTCTAGGCCGTCAGGGAAAGAGGGTGTCAACGACTTTCCCATTTCGGCTCTAAAAAGCAAAGCAAAAGGTGTTACTACACATATTATATACGGGCTTGGTATTTTTGTCAATGCGCGTTGCTTTGTTACCTTAATTATATTCTGAGAACCTATCTCTCGATTGTGGTTCCCCTGGCGCGGGGATGATGGGGGGCGCCATTAACATATTTTATATTCATTTTAGAAATAGTACAAGAAATATGTCGTAAAAAGGCTTGACAACATCCTTGCGTAGATTTATACTTTTAATAAAAATACGGGAGGTGTTGTTTTTGGAGGGAAATATGCAGAGAAAACCAAACATCCCACCAGATGGTTTGGCGCGTAAACGACGCAAATCTGGAAGGCCGTTGTATAGGGGTATAATACATTACACTGGAGACAAAAACATTTCTAATAGTAATGGTTCTTTTATTGTTTATACAGGGCAATATAAAGGTGTAAAGCATTTTAATAAAAAATTGGTAATCAGATGGGAAACAAAGAAGCCTATCACTAATGGGCTACAGGCAGCATCTGATGTACCGAAAGAGGGAGCGGGCAGACCTATTTTACCAAAGCCTGCCCCAACAAAAAGGGACGGTGATAAAAAATAGATGCACTTTTAGTTTGTATACAGGGTATAGCCATTATTATAGATGGGCTTATACCGGGACTTATATGCTGCGAAGTCTTTTTATTCCTTAGCTCTAAAAAAGTCTCTCATTTAGAATTAAGGTTATTGGCATATATTATTATTACGAGAGCAATTAAGTCGTTGATGGCGTTATTACATGGCTTTATTTTTGCGCAATGGCATCCAGGGGATTTACAAAAAATTATAGTATATTACTTTTTTGCTGTTATTCTTGGGGTTATGTCCGCAATTATTTGGAAAAGTGATAAGTTCTCCCGTGCTTTGTTGAAATTTTCCAGGAAGACAACAGACTCTGATATCTTCAATGGGCTACTTGATTTTGATGGGGGCACGGGGGTAAATGTTGTGTTGAAAAATGGAGATATTATAAATGGCTCTGTTTTTCGAGTAGAAGAAAACGGAAATGATTCTTGGATAGCATTACATGATTATGATATATATCAACATGATGGTCTTGAAGTTCATTCTTCTGATTTTAAAGAGGAAGGAATTGTATTGATAAAGCGGAATGATATTTTAAGGATTCATTATACCTACACCCCAAATACTAAAATGTCAGATGCGCTCGTGCAACAAAGGGGACGGCGCATAGAAAAAAATAAAAAATAACAAAACCGAGCAAGTATTCACGCCTGCTCGGTTTTAATGTTTGCTTATTTATTTCGTATTAGAATTTATAACCGCAATCTTGGCATTGGTGGGGCTAGTATCGTTCGATGGAGTCGATGTATGTTTCTGGCTGAATGTTAATATTGTAGTCGTGGATGAAGTTATAATCATCAAGCCATTTATAAAATGCCTTATCATTTTCAAATTTCATCCCATTTATATCCATGCGCCTTTCGAGAAAATGAAGTACCTCTGTTTTGGTCATAATGCCATCATAGATTGCATGAGCTAAAATAGAACGCCGTGTTCGCGCAGATAGTGCATCTCTTTGCGATACATTATACCCAAGTTGGTGTAAAACGCTTTCTTCGCTCCAAGAGCTGTATTCCCAATCGTAAAAGCCAGAACCTAGCATTCTTATATCGTTTGCTAGTGGGCCAAGGATATTTCGATAATACTCATAGGCGGAATAGCTTAACATCTTTCGTTTACAATAATAGCAATATTCGAGGTCAATTTTCCACTCTTCTCCGCTGTCGTCTTTGACGATTGTAGTAACTTGGGTGATTGGATGATGGTGCCTAAAACAGACAATCAAACCTTTGTAAACATATAATGTGTTATTTGGTTCGGGCTGCGGTGGCTCTGAGAATTGAAATTTGGGACTTGCTTTTATTCTCTGTGGAATTTCTTTTGGTTGCACCGGAGCGGGTCGGTGCTGCACAGCGCAAAGTCGAGCAACTGTTTCATCACGAGCTTTTAGCTTCATCTTTGGAACAATTTGTAGCGCATCTGGTGTGATTGTGTAGTATATGTCGGCAATAGCCCAATATTCTTTGCCGCTAATTATGACAGATTCTCCCGGACATTGAGCATCCATCACGGCAATAATTCTGACCATTTTATTCGGGACTCGGTATACGGGGATAAAATACTTAGCCTTAGAAAGATATGAATCAAGTTTTCTGGCGTCTTTTAATGTACAAATGCTTCCGAGTGAGACTTTTCTGGTCAGATATTCGTCTTTAGCCGTTTTCGCATCTTCCCACTCTTTTTGTATACGAGCGTTGCGAGAAATTGGTGCCAGTTCTGGCTTTGGGGCTTCTCTCTTTTGCATCTCGGCTATTTTCTTGCGGAGATAATAACGGATTGGGTTTAAGTATTCCTCTCCATCAACTTTCATTTCTGGTATAATTGTCAGTGCTTCAATTGGGAACTCCATCGGCCAGGAAAGCCGCGCATAATATTGCCGATGGTTGATTTTGATGATTCTAACTCCAGAGCATTCTTCTTCTACTACAGGTACAACCAATGCCGTTTCAATGTTTTCTTGCACATGGACTACGAGAAAAAGTGCATCATCAGTCCATACTCCACGGTTTTGCTTGCAAATATCGCCAATAGATGGAGTCTTGTACATATGGAATCACCTTTTTCTGCTTTAGGTTCTACCACTTATATCCGCAATCCTTACACTGGAATTGTGACCTGGCCGACTTGCTGAAAATGCCGAGAGTTGCGACGCCTACGGCCTTGCGAGTGAAAGAGATGGTCTTGATGTTGGTGGAGCCGCAGGTGGGACAGTGGGGGATATGGGCGCGGCGTTCGTGGAACTTGTAGGTATAATTGTACCAGGTGTCATTGAGAGGATTGGGTTCTGTATGTTTGGACGGGATAAAGCTAACAGAACAGTTATCTGCCTCAAAGTGTTCTTTAATATACTGAACGTTTTCTTCTTTTATCCCCCCAAGTATAATACTACCATTCTTGTCAAGTAATTTAGTTGCTTCCGCTTTTTGAATCCCAAAATTTTTTAGGACAGCCACAATAAACGATTTAGCTCCACCTATGCTATTTATTGTCATGTCAAATAGATTATTTTCTTTTTCCTGCATAGTGCTAATTGGGTATCCACAATGAATACACACAGAAGATTTATCGCTTATTTGCTTCCCGCATTCTGGGCAATTTATAAGCGCCATATAATTCCTCCTTGTCTTATTTATAGCCCCAATATATTTTTTCTTTTTGCGTCGTATTCGTCTGGGGTTATGTACCCGGCATCTTTTAATTCGTCTAGCTCTTTAAGCTCTGCCATCTTATTATTTGCTTTAGGTTGTGTCTTTGGTTGGCTAGATGCAGATTTTTTCTTGTCACTTCCTAGGCCAATTACTCCTGAAGCGAGTAAAATTACACCAATGACAAGGATAATGGCACCTATAACAATGACAATTTTGTAATTGTCCAGACGCCCTTCCCAGATTGATATTGTTTTGCGTGAAGAATCACTTGAGCCAAATAATGAGTCCAGCCCAGATTGTGCGCTAATCATATTATTGGCTAAAGAGTACCTATTATATCCGTAGGCTGTAATTCCACCACCGACGACGGTTGATACGCCGCCAATGATTGCTGCTGTTTTAGATGTAGAAGCCATAGTTTCCTCCTTACGCTTAATGCTATTGTTATTTCTTAGTAATTATTGCATTTACTTTTCTGTAATTTTACCACAACTTTACATAAAAGTCAATCTTCTTCTTGTCTGCTTTCAAGGAGATAAAAGATGGAACAAGTATAGCTGAGAAGGCGCTTCAGGCTTTTAGTACAACGATTGGCAAGGCCAAAGATGCAGAAGTTGATTTTGCCTCTGGCTTTAGCACTGGTAGTATTGTAAGTTGGGGGACTGCTATTGTTGCCATTATTGCGGCTGTGGTGGTTCAGTATCAACAATATAAACAATCTCTCCTTGAGGCAGTGCAGGCCGCTGAAGAATCTTTAACTTCTTGGAATGAACAAAACGATTCTCTTGAAGAGTACAAAGAACGTGTTGAGGAACTGAGAACTTCATTAGACTCCGGCAATCTCACTGAGGAAGAAGCTTACGATGCTAAGACTGAACTGCTTGAGATTCAAGATGCGCTAAGTGAATCTTATGGAGTTTCTGCCGACGCACTAAACTTGTTAAACGGTGAGATGAAAACTCAGCTTGAATTAATAGATAGCTTGGGTGTAGCCGAGGCTAATCGAGAATTGACAGCAAATAAAGAAGGTATTGACGAGGCAACTAAGCAAATGGAGACGTTGCGTAACTACTTCGCAGATGTTGACGCAATGGATGCAGAGACTTTAGATGCAGTACAAAAAATTGTAGACAAGTACGACGATTTGTCTTTACTCCAGAATGAGAATGGGACATATAGAATAACATTTACTGGAGATGCTACCCAAGCCACAGAGACTATGGATGCTTTGGCTATAGACCTTCGTGCATTAGAAGACGACGTTGGAGAAAACGCCATTCTCGACTCGCTTCTTAGTTATACGTCCGATTCTTACAACGCCGCGAAAGAAGTTTTGGATACCTATCAGAGCGTTTATGATGAAGCTTGGCTTGCAAAGTTAGTCACCGACACTTCCAAGGTTGCGGACAATCTTTCCGAGGGGCTTACGCTCCCAGAAGGAGTTACTACTTATTCAGACCTTTACGAGAAATATGCTGAAGCTGTTGAGGACTACAATGAAGCTCTTGAAGATGGAGACGCTTCTAAAATTAAGGGAGCTAAAGACCAGTTTGACGCTGTAGATACTGTTGTCCAAGACCTGATGGGCGACGACAACATGGGCGGCTACGGTGATTTGTTCAACGAGATAGCCGACAGCCTTGATACTGCTTCGATTGCCGCACAAGATTTCAACAACGCTTTAAGCGGGGATTCTTTGCAAAGTGCCATAAGTGAAATTGATGGCTGGAGCGCTGATGAATTAAGCAATCAAATTTTCGACTTAGCTAATGCCAGCAATTCCTTAGTTGACATCTGGAGTTGGGGCGGAGATGAAGTATCCGGTTCGCTAGTTCAAATTATGGATGCGGCAGAAGAAGCCGGGGTCGTTACCAGTGAAAATGGGCAGTATACAGAGGAGCAAATCAACACGGTTATCAGTCTCCTTGAATCTCTCGGCTATATTACATCCGATGTTATTGAAAGCTCTGCTCTCTCAGTCGATGACCTTACCACAGCTTACGCTTCTGCCGAAGAAACAGTTGAGGGCCTAACAACAGCAATGAGCGAATCGGCTTCTGCCACTGGGCTTTCAGCGGACTCAATTAGCTTAGTAGAATCGGCCTTTGAGGGGCTGGACGACTACGACGCTGCCGCACTGTTTGAGACAACTGCCAATGGCGTACATTTAAATAGAGAAGAATTAGAGCGGCTGAATGAAGAATACAGAGAGCAAGAGGCTGCAAAGTATTCAGATACGCTGGCAGACTTGAATGAGCAGTTATATGACGCACAGGCAGCCCTTGAAGCGGCTGGTGATGACCAAGAGGCGTATAATGCGGCGCTGAGTGACATTTCTTCGATTGAAACGCAAATTCAAGAAGTGCAGTTGTTGCAAGCACAATATGAAGGGCTTACTTCGGCCTACAATGATTTTGTGAATGCACAAAGCGCGTCCGATGAACGTGATGCGTATGCAAACATTGGCGACAGTTATGAGGATTTAAATGACCTCATTAACGCCGGATGGGTCGGGGACTCAGAGATTACAGAGTATCTTGATTTGTTGATTGCCGCCGATAAACGTACACAGGATAATTATGAAGACTGGAAACTCTTAACAAAAACTATCGAGGGAACCAATTACAGCCTGATGGATTTCTTTCAATATGATGATGACTCTGGAGATTTGACTGTAAACGGGCTTGCGAACTTTTTGGACTCTCTGGATGCGTTGTTCGGAGACGATATTATTAATATGGCCGAGGATGGCAGCTTCGCGCTTGACCTAACGGGAGAAAAGATTACAGAGGTTGCCGAGGGGCTTGGAACAACCGAGGAATTTCTTGAGTTAGTCGGTAAGGCCCTTATTGACGCGGGCATTGACGTAAAATTCGACGATGCCGCCGAGAGTTCGTCCACTCTTGCAGATGAAGTTCAGGAAGTGCAGACAGCTATCGCAGAGACGGCAGATACTGTCCAGGATGCTACTGATTCGTTGCGTGAAATGGGAGAGCTTGACGGCTTTACTTACAACCTCGATACAGACCTTGAGGGCATTACTGAGCAATTAACTGCCGCCAAAGAAGCCTTGTTGGATGAAAACGGTGAGATTAAGTTTGAAGCGGATACAGATGAGTATCAAGACGCTATAACTATTCTTACTGCCCTTATACAAAAACAGCAAGAGCTTGAGAATGCAGACCGCGCTATTGTGCAAGTTGATGTTTCTGAAGCCAGCAGTGATGTTGGAGAATTGGCGCGAGATATTCAAACACTCCAGGGCCAGCTTGATAATTATGAGGCCAATCTTAATATTGGTGCCGACACTTCTGATGCAGAAGAACGTATCATTCAATATGTTGAAGAAGTTCAGACGCGGCTTGAAAACCTTGACGAGCAAACGGTAATAGACCTTGGGCTTGACGATGAGGATTTCCAGGCGGCACTTTCTAATGTAGCTAATACAGATATTGAAGCTGGCGCGACAGTTTCTCAGGAAGATTTAGATACTATCCAGGGCAAAATTGATGGAATCAGTGAAGAAGCACTAATTTCAGTTGGGCTGGCTGAAGACTCTGCAACAGCAGAGGAAACGCTAGAAGATATCCAAACTACCGTTGAGACGTTAAATGCTACACCAGATGTTTCTATCACAGTTACAGTGACGACAAATGGGGCAGAAGAACTCGATAGTGTTCGCGCCGGATTGGAGTCCGTATCTGAATTTAGCGAAACGCAACAAACTGCAAGCGGCGTTGTCGAATGGGCAAATGACGCCGGTGAAGTTGAAGAATATGCAGAGGTAGAGAAACAATCCAGCGGCACAGTTGCATGGGTGAATGATGCCGCTTTGATAAATGCGTATATCAATCAAATGAAGTATGCCAGTGGCACAGTTGTTTGGTCGAATGATATTTCAAAGGTTAGGACTAGCTTTACTGCCACCGGAACCGTGAAGTGGAATAACGCAAGCTCATATCTTGGAACTGCTCATGCGGCTGGTACGGCGGCGGCAAGGGGGAACTGGGGGCTTCCTGAAGACGAGGAGAATGTTCTCGTGGGGGAGGTAGCACCAGAACTTGTAGTTGACGTTAATTCTGGCCGGTATTATACCGTAGGAAACGATGGGGCAGAATTTGTAAACCTACCAAGGAATTCGATCGTGTTCAACCACAAGCAAACCGAGGAAATATTACGTTATGGGCATATTGATTCGCGTGGTCATGCACTGGTTGAAGGAACTGCTTTGTATAGCGCCTCTGGAAGTTTGCACACAAGTACAAGCAGCACATCCAGTGCGAGTAAAAAATCAAGTAGCTCCAGTAGCAGTAGCTCAAAATCCAGTTCCAGTTCCAGCTCTAGCAGTTCTTCAAGCTCCAAGAAGTCTAGCAGCTCAAGCAGTTCGTCCTCGGCGGCGGCAGAGGCCGAAATTTATGACTGGATAAGTGTTCTCCTTGATAGAATTGAAGCCCAAATTGAGTCTCTTGACCGTACTGCATCGAGCGCATACAAGAACTCTACAACGCGGCTAAATGCAACTCGAAGTGAAATTTCTGCGATTACGAATGAGATTGCTACACAACAATCTGCGTATGATTATTATATGCAGAAAGCTAATTCGGTTGGCCTGTCGAGCTATTACAAAAACCTCGTACAAAATGGCGACATTAAGATAACAGAAGTCTCAAGTGAAAGTACACAGGAAAAGATAGATGAGTATACCGAATGGTGAATTTTTTTGTGCCCCGTTGCCTATTGTTAGGTGACGGTATTCTATTTAATTGCTGGAATATCCTAAAATTAACCAAACTACAGCGTGAGGATGAAATAAGCCTGGGCGCGAATGTTGCGAAAGCAGAAAAAATTGGTTAAATAAGTACATGAGTAAAATCTAAATGCTTATGGGAGAAACGTCTGTGAGAGCAGGCGCTTTTTTTGTGCCCAAAATGGACAATCAGCAGCGAAGCTTCGAACAGAAGAACGTTCAACGACTATCCCTGAGATGGGAGTAGGGCCGCAAGCGGTTGGCGGCTCGAAAAGGTAGACTATGTAAATTTGATTTTATTGGCGTTATATTGCGTTACAATAAAAAGGATACGTTTATGTTAGTAGAGAATCAATA
>JAJPXE010000190.1 GCA_021205645.1 Candidatus Gastranaerophilales bacterium
CTATATAACCTTCAATCCTTTTATAAATTTTTTTGTCTTTTTTCAACAAAACAGTTGTAGGCACAAGGGTAACTTTGTATTTTGCAATCATATCGTTATTATATTCCGTATTGTTCTGAACCGCTATCTGAACAAGTTGAATTTTGTTCTGATATTTAGGATAAACTTTCTTGATGACAGCATCCATCCTTTTACACTCACCGCACATATCAGATGTGAATTTTATAATTTGCGGTCCCGATGAGGTTGATACCGTTGCATTGCTTTCACTTGAATGCGATACATAAAAATACGCTATCAGCGGCAATAAAAATATTGCCAGTAACAAAATAGTATTCTTACTCATTGTGAGCATCCTTTTGTGATTTTAATTTACAGGAATAATGTTTTTATAAAAACTCCCGTTAGTTTATTCTACACGGCTAATATAATAAATTATAAAATACAAAACCTTCCTTTACAAATATAATTTTAACGTGATATAATTTGTAAAGAAACGTAAAATATCAGAGGACATTTATGAGAGTTTTAACAATAATATTAACAGTGTTAATGCTGGCAATGGATACGGCATTTGCATCACCATACACGGCGAAGGCAAAGACAGCCAGGATACCTGCCGGAACAAAACTGTCTTTACAGCTGCTGCAAACTGTTGACACCGTAGGTTGTCAGGAGGGTGATTCGTTTAATTTAATGTTATTGTGCGACCAAAAAATTGACGGAAATGTAGTACTTCCGTCGGGTTCTGTCATAAGAGGGTGTATTCAGAAAGTCAAAATATCAAGGAGATTGTCAAGAGGAGCGGTTTTATACCTTGATTTTGATCATGTTGTGACTCCGACGGGACGTCAGCTTCCTATCGGATTGAGTGTTTTCGGACTTAAGACAATGACTTATGACGGCGGGATTTATAAAACGAAAGGTTACGGGCAGGCATTACATGATAACTGGACAAAGACCTGTGATATAACAAAAGTTTCCACAAACTACGGCAAGCGTGCAAAGAATGTCATTCCAGGTTCTCAATTTGTCACAACCCCGATATGTGCTCTCGGCGGGGCTATTGGCGGATTCTGTTACCTTGTTGGTGACAGTGTTGCCGATTTATTCAAAAAAGGCGATGAAGTAACTTTGCTCAAAGGCTCAATCTTAGAGGTTATCCTAACACAGCCGATTGATGTCCCGATTAGCTAAGCATCTCCTTTATTATCTTTTTTGTTTAAGTTTTCCAATTCTTTAAGGGCTTTACTTGCATCATCAGGTGCTTCTCTGGCAAATTCGGCTCTGGTTATTTTTTCGCTTTTGGAATTATAATATGTAACCGTATATGTTCCGTTTGGTCCATCTTTAGTGAACTCATATGAATATCCGGTTTTTTCATTTTTCATTACTATTTTTTCAGAACCTGTGTTAGCGGTTTGACCAAAATATCCGGTGCTGTTTACACTTAAATTATACATATTAAATCCGGCATTTAATCCGGTGCTGCCGGAATTAAAGCCGGGTGTATTGTTGTTATTTCCGGTAAACCCTGTGTTGTTAAAGTTATATCCGGTATAATTATTTGTACTTCCTGCAGCCAGAAAAGCAGAATCACCGTTATTTACCGACCATGTTGGAGTATATGAGGAAGGAACACCATACAAAGAACCTGTTAATGAATACCTTAAAAAATCTGCAGCTTCAGCATCCATGCCGGAATTGATCGTAAACGCTGTAATGGGATCGATATTACTAATATCTATTTTTCTATCAACCATCTGTATAGTCTTGTTTCTCTTATACTCACTACATATTAATAAAAACCTGTCTTTGTGCGCAATTTCAACAACAAATTTATTTGTAACATTGCTTAATAAATTTTCAGAAAAATTTTAATTTTTCTCTTGGATTTTTCGGGCTGCGGCAAAAGAATTAGTACCCCGCTCTCTCAGGAGGGGTAAATATATTGAGAAAGCTGAAAATACATTTACCCCCGCCCTCTCCGGAGGGAGAGGACAGAATTTGTTAGTGAACAAGCGGTAGACTGTGCAGCACAGCAACACCCGCTGCCGCAAGTGAGTTTAGAAATTCACCTGAGGTGATAGCCATGCAAACTTCAGAACATAATACATTTACCCCCGCTTGAGGTGATGACTTTGTATGGGTTAACAACCCTTTCATTGTGTTTCTTCCGGAGCAGTCTCTGTACTATTATCCGCGGGTGTTTCCGGCACTTCGGGTGTTTCTTCCGGAGCAGCTTCAGTACTGTCTGCCGGCGTTTTAGTTTTTGTTTTAGTTCCGGTTTTATGCTTTTTCTGCTTTGCTTTTAATTCTTCTTCCTGTTTTTTGATGAGTTCTTCGCGCTCCTGATTGAATTTTTGGTAATCTATATCCTGACCGTTATCAATGTTGTTAACATCAACATCAAATTTCTGTTCATCACCTTTTGATGTTGTACCACGGCGCTTGCTTTTTCGGTATTCTCTGAGTTTAAGCCTGTATTCTGCTTTTAACTGTTTGAGCTGCCGTTTATATTCCCGTTTGTGGCTTTTTTTCATTGCCTTTCTTTGTTTTTCATAATCTTCTTTTCGTTGTTTTTCGATTTTTTCCTGTCTGTTTGCCTCCCATTCAACAAAATCACGGGATTCATAGCTGTCTACAACCATTTTGAACCCGACTGTGCTGACATTGTATTTTTTACCTTCTAAATCGACAAGTTCACATCTGTTGCCCGTTAAATCCACCGACCAGGTACCTAAAAATGCGGGAATATCGCCTGTGTACGCATATCCGCAGACAAGTACCTTCTCCTGATTGGTTTTATCAAATCCCAGCGGGTAGATATCCCAGCGATTTTCCGCCAGATCAACTCCTGTTCTGTTGTGCCAGTAGTTTATTATAGCGGCTCTGACTTCCGGCAGTTCCCACGAACGCTTTGTTTCAAAATCGTGTATCCAGAGATTTGTTCTCCAGATACCGTCGTGGACATAACCGATTTTTTCTTTGGCAATTATATATCTGTTATCTTCCGAAAAATCAACCGGAGTGATTGTCCTGTATGCACCTTCCGTCGTGATATCTTTATCCGTTTCAAACAGCGGTCTGTCTATTTTTTTTGCAACATTTGCTTTCTTGACACGTTCAAGTTTGCTTAATTTTGTATCAAGAGGAATAACAAAAACTGCACACGATGTGCAGTTTGCATCGGCATAATAATATACGGTCGGATAGACAAGCATTGTAAAATCACCCGAAACTATTCCCTGAGCATTTATTTGTCTGTCAAAATTAACTTTTCTCGGCAAATTAAGCTCGGGCGAGCCGGGAGGATTGTTATATCTTATGAGTTTATATGTAGGCTGAGGAACATATTTCATATTGCTTTTTTTATACGGAACGGCATCCTCAATATACAAATCGTTCCTTGAGACACCTTTAGAAAGTTCTTCGTATTCTTCCGTCAGCATATATCCGGATTTCGGCAAATCGCTTTTTTCGTAGCTTTCCTTTATTTCCTGCTTTTGAGCCTCATACTGATATTTATACTGTCTAACGACAGGGTCGTGTTCTTTAAACATGATTGGTTCCGCCCCGTCCCGAACGAGCCGTATTGAGGCAAGAAAACAGACAGCTATTATTACGTAAAACATCTATACCAGTCCTTCCGTAATCGCTTTTTTTGTCGCTTTTGCACGGGTTGCGGCGGATAACTTTTGAAGTACGCTGTGAACATGCGCTTTTGCGGTATAAGCAGTTATTGTCAACTCATCTGCTATCTGGATATTAGTAAGCCCTTCCACTATCAGTGCCAGAACTTCCATTTCTCTTTCGGTCAGTCCGTAATTCTGTCTGCCTGCCTGATAGTTAATTTCACCGGAAATCTTATGTGTTGTCTGATTTTTTGGCGATTGTATATTTGACAATACGAGTTTAGCTATTGCAGGGTCTATCCATGCTGCTCCTTCGCTTACCGAACGTATTGCGGTGCAAATCTGTTCTCTTGAGGCATCTTTCATCACATATCCGTCTGCACCGGATTGAAATGCCTCAAATATATCATCCGAATTGTCGCGTGATGTGAAGATTAGAATTTTACTTTCCGGATTAAATGATTTTATACGTTTTGTTGCCTCTATTCCGTCAATTATCGGAAGCCCGATATCCATTACAATAACATCAGGAAGGAGTGATTTTGCCAGTTCAACTCCCATTAATCCGTTTTCTGCCTGACCTATAAGCTCAATATTTTCAGCCTGCTCAAGCATTATTGACAGTCCGAGACGCTCTAATTCATGATCTTCTACCAGTAATGTCCTTATCATTTGTTTTCACCGTTTATTTTGCTGTAACTATTGTTTTATCACTAACTATTACATTTGTTAAAAGGAAAGAAAATTCGCTTCCTTTATTAAGTTTGCTCTCAAGCCAGATTTTGCCGTTATGCGCCTCTATTATTTGTCTGGAAAGATAGAGTCCGAGTCCTGTTCCGGTCGAACGTTTTTTGCTCGTACCCTGCGAAAACCTGTTGAATAAGTGCGGAATATCTTCAGGCGGAATTCCGTTGCCGTTATCCTGCACCGAGAATATTAAATCATTCTTCTTACGGCTTACGGTTATTGTTATTTTTCCGTTATTATTCGTATAGTTTATTGCATTCCCGCACAGGTTGCAGATAACCCGTCTTATTTCTCCTCTGTCTGCATTGATTTTTGTATCGTCATCTACTTCATAATCTGTTTTAAACTCAATTTTTTTTGTATCAGCAAGGGGTTTAAGCTCGGAATATATTTGATCAAGCAGAGATTTAAAGTTAAAATCAGTTTTGCACAGGTTAAGTTTAGCCGCATCGTATTTGTACACTTCCAGAAGAGCGTTTACAAGCCCTAATAAATCCTCGTTACTCTTTTTCATGGTGGAGAGCAGGAGTCTTTGTTTTTCTGAGATTTCACCGACAGAGCCGTCAAGGAAAAATTTTATTGTCTGTATTGCCGCAAGCAGAGGAGTTCTAAGGTCATGCGTCAGCATTGCTATAAAATCATCACGCAGCTTATCAGCCTCTTTTTGTTCTGTTATGTCGTGCATAACACCGACAAACCGCCTTGTGTTTTTATCTTCCGTAATGCAGGCAAAACTAATATCAACAGGAATTTCTGTTTCGCTTAATGAGTTGTATATAACGCAATCTCTGATAAAAAATTCACTATCATCAGATTTAAAATTCTCTAATATATTTTTATTAGGTGAGCGGATAATTTCCGAAAGGTTATGTTTTTTTATGCTGCTGCCTGCCAGCCCGAATGTATTTTCGCAAGCCTGATTAACCTGTTCGATATTCCCCGCATCATCAACGAGAATAATTCCGTCAGCACAATTGGCAAAAATACCGTTAAGTTTTGCATTCGATTCCAATAAATCTGCCGTGCGTTCTTTTATAATATCCTCAAGGTTATGTGAATATTTTTCAAGTTCTGTTTTTGCCTGTTTTAGCTCTGAAATCTTCTGTCTTAACCGGCTTAGAAGATAACTTCTTTCTATACCGTTTTTGATATTGAGTATTAAATCGTCATTATCCCACGGTTTTGTAATATATTTATATAATCCTACATCATTGATGGCTTTTATGGCGTTTTCTTTATCGGCATAACCTGTCAGAAGTATTTTACTGACTTCGGGATAGAGTTTATTTGCACCGCTCAGAAATTCCAGACCGTTCATTTCCGGCATCATAAAGTCCGAGACTATTAAATCCGGAATGTTATCCTGAAGATATTCCAGAGCCTTTTGGGGTTTTGTAAAAAACTCCGCATTTGAAAACCCCTCAAGATACAAAAGGGTTTGAAACGTAGATATTAACGTTTCATCATCATCAACTATAATAATCTTCCCATTCTTCATAATATAATTGTATCTTAATGGTTTTGTGATGACAAATTCGTAACATTAATGTAATAAATCATTCAGTTTTGTGCGGGCTTATCAAGAATTGGAAAAAATTCAATAACCGGGGGCGGTATATTGCAATAAATCCGCTGTTTATGTAGAATAAAAATATGGATTTGAACGAATTAATACTGAGAGTGAATAAAAATAAGGAGTATCTTTGACCTTGATAAGTTAAAAACAGAGCTTAAAGAGGTTGAGGACAAGCTTCAAACGCCTGAAATATGGTCAAATCAGAAATTAGCATCCGAACTGGGTCAGAAATCAAGGGAATTGAAAGAGAATATAGAAAACGTTGATTTATGGACTCAAATAATTGAAGATGCTCAAATTGCTTACGAGATGAATGATGCTGAATTAATGGCAGAAACAGAAGTAAACCTTGACAAACTGGAGAAAATGCTTGATAAGTTTGATTTTCAAAAGATGTTGAGCGGTGAGTATGATATGGCTGATGCGATATTGTCGGTTAATTCCGGAGCGGGCGGAACTGATGCACAGGATTGGACACAAATGCTGTTGAGGATGTATACACGCTGGGCAGAAACAAAAGGCTGGAGTGTTGAACTTCTTGATAAATCAGACGGTGAAGAGGCCGGGATAAAATCCGCAACGATTAAAATATCGGGAAGATATGCCTACGGTTATGCAAAGGCGGAAAAGGGCGTCCACAGACTTGTGAGGATATCTCCGTTTAATGCAAACGGAAAGCGCCAGACAAGTTTTGCCTCCTGCGAAGTTTCTCCGATAATCCCTGATATTGAAAAAACAATTGTCATTCCGCCGGATGAGCTTGAGATAGATACAATGCGTTCGGGCGGTGCGGGCGGACAAAATGTTAATAAGGTCGAAACGGCTGTCAGGATTTTACATAAGCCATCCGGTATTGTTGTCAAATGTCAGCAGGAACGCTCGCAGCTCCAGAACAAAGAATATGCAATGCAAATACTTATCTCTAAGTTATTGGAGATTAAACAGACCGAACACGAAAAAAAACTTGCCGAGCTAAAGGGTGAGAATTTTGATATCAATTTCGGTTCACAAATTCGTTCATATGTATTTCACCCCTACAAAATGGTTAAAGACCACCGGACCGGTTTTGAAACAGGAAATATCGATGCTGTTATGGACGGTGATTTAGACGGATTTATCGAAACTTATCTAAAATCCCGTGCATAAAATCGTGCATTACTCTATTTACAAGAATAATTTGAATGTATTTTGTTTTATCGTCAAGACGGTTTTGAGAGTTTCATTTTCATCACTTAGGGCGTTTCTTTCAGTTTCCTGAGCGGCTAATCCGTATTGCATTTTATATATTTGCGGCGAGCGATAGCGAAGAAATTCGGTTATTTCTTTACCGCTGCATTTGCTCCTGCCCGCTATATTTACACCCGCTGCCGCTCTCGCAAACACCCGCTCCACCCCTCTCTCCAAAAGGAGAGGGGAAAAACTTGCCCCCTCACCTGCTTTTCTCTTACATTTACGTTCACTCCCTACATTTACCCCCTTTACCCCCTTTACCCCTTTTAATTTATAATCACCATTCACCAAATATTATAATGCCTATTTGATTATGTATTCTTGAGTATTATATTTAATCATGATTTTCCATAAACTCTTATTGTGGAGTTTTTATGGCAAAAATTAATTATAAAAAAATACCTCAATATCTTTTAATAAAAATGGCTCAAGAAGATGATCTCAAGGCACTTGAAGAACTCATTCGCAGAATACAAAAAGATGTTTTTGCCATGTTTTCTCATCTGTGTAATAAACGTGAGCTAATTTCCGATCTTACTCAGGAAGCACTCGTCAAAATTGCCAAAAATATCAATAAATTAAAAGATGTTGACTGCTTTAAAACCTGGGCTAACAGGATTGCCCTAAACACCTTTTATGATGAATTGAGAAAAAACTCAAAACTTGAAAATTCAATCAATATAGAAGATGTTAACAACACGGAAATAGAAGATACCTCTACTCAACCAATGGAAAAATGCCTTGCCTCCGAACTCGGCTGTATTATAAAAAACTGCATTCTTGCATTACCGGTAAACTCCAGAATTGCAATTGTTCTTAGAGAATTTGAGGGAATGAGCTATGACGATATAGCAAATTTAACACATACAAATGTTGGTACTGTTAAATCCAGAATTTCACGTGCAAGATTAAAACTTCAGGAAGAACTTAATGAATATATTTAAGAAAGGATACTAAATTATCATGAAAATAACCTGTGAACAATTTGAAGGGCTTATATCATTCTATCTGAATGATGAATTAAGCGAAAATTTGAGAACTGCTTTTGAAGAACATCTTAGCTCCTGTCCGGCATGTCATATCAGATTTAACATGCTAAGCTCTATAATTAATGAACTTAAAGATGCTTATAACCGGATTATAACAGAAGAAACTCCGAATAATTCCGTCTTTACAGAAATTGATAGCTATAATAATACCTCTGATGATATTCAAGGCTCTGAACTATCTGCCTACATTGATAACGAATTGAATGATGAATACAGCGTTAAAATCAGACGAAACATCATCGCAAGACCTAAACTGCGCAAAAAAATTGAAAGACTGTACAATCTTAGAAAAATTATTATTGGCTCATTTGATGAACAAAAAGACCGGTTAAAAACCGATTATTCCAAAACAATAATGAAAGATTTGAACGGCAGCTCAACAACCCGTCAGGCTTATTTTCATTGTATTGTGTTCATTGTATTTGTCATCGGTGTCATTCTTCTTTCATCAATCCTCATTGCAAGAATAATTTAAAAACTTTTCGCAAACTCACAGCACAATTTCATAATTTAAGGTATAATAAAATAACATAAGAGGAATTAACTAATGAATTGGCTGGGTTGGCAAATTGATTATCTGCTGTTATTACAGAACTTTCGGGAATTGACGGGGCATATATTTGACAGTTTCTTTCTTGTTATAACAATGTTTGGTGAGGTTTATATTCCGCTTGTCACCATAGCATTTCTATATTGGTGTTTAAATAAAAAAATCGGTGTGTATATGTTATGGTGTTATAT
>JAJPXE010000065.1 GCA_021205645.1 Candidatus Gastranaerophilales bacterium
GTTTTATGTATTGTTTATTATTTAGCATTTTCATGCTAATATCAATTTGATATTAAAAGAGGATTTATCAATGTCAATTATCATAATGTTACTCTTGTTGAGTTTATTGATTATAGTTCATGAGGCAGGTCATTTTATAGCGGCGAAATCATTCGGGATAAAGGTAGACAAGTTTGGTTTCGGATTGCCTCTCGGACCGACATTGTTTGAAAAGAAAGTCGGGGATGTGACAGTTCTTGTTCATGCTTTGCTGCTAGGCGGTTATGTATCGTTTGCGGAAGATGACAAGGATTGTAATTTGCCGGAAGATTCCCCGCAACGGTTTATGAACAAACCTGTCTGGCAGAGATTAATCATTGTTTCTGCCGGTGTCATTGCAAACGTAATCTGTGCGTTTTTTCTTGTATTGCTGCCCGCTCTTGCTTGGCATCATCTTCCCTCGGGTGCGTATGATGTAACCGTTTCGCATATTGTAGCGCCAAAAGATGCTTCTGTGTGGAATTCGGGGCTGAGAACGGGTGACAGAATTGTTACGGTTAACAATACAAAAATAACAAGCACATCGGTTTTGCTCGCTATTGTTCAGCTAAGCAAAGGTAGTGACGGACTTGTTGACCCTGATTTTGTTCAGTCTAATCTTGCAAGATTAAAACGGCTTAATCCTGGACTTATAAAGGATGAAATTATACCGCCTGATGTAGTAATCAGACTGCCCGAATTTTTATCTGAAAAACCTGTTTCGCTTGATGAACATGTTGCCATGGGGCTTAAACCGTATAAAGATAACCAGTATAAATTGAGTTCAAAGATTACAAAATTACGTGATACAATCGGTAACCTTCAAAACAGCACATATTACGTTTCAAACGGTCATTACACCTTGAATGATGTGGCGGAGGCTATTTCGGATAACGTAAAACCTCTGAATATGGTAGTTGAACGTGACGGGAAATATATAAGACTAAAAACAATCTATCCGGCAAAAAGCGGTGCAATAGGTATACAACTTGATTCAAAAGAACAGCTAAAGCCTACAAAATCGTTCTTTGGTGCAATATCCGGCAGTATAAGATATTTAAGCGAAAACACTTATTTAATGGTGGTCGGTCTAAAACAGGCATTGACAGGAGAAGTTCCGCTTAAGGATTTGCACGGAATTGTTGTTATTACAAAAGTCGGCGGCGATATAATAAACAATAGCGGTATTTTTTACGGGTTATTGTTAACCGCAATTATATCAATGGATTTGGCTATAGTAAATTTCCTTCCGATACCTGCACTTGACGGCGGACAAGCATTATTTTTGATACTTGAAAAAATAAGAGGAAAAAGAGTGTCTGATAAAATTGTTGAAAAAGTTGCAACTATCAGTTTCTTCCTGCTTATCGGACTTATGATATTTGTAATATTTAATGATATTTATGCGTTAGTCACTCAAAAGTTATAATAATAAGTTATAAAATTTTACAAATACTCGACATTGCACTATGTTTCGATTACTATAAGTTACACATGTATATAAATAGCAAAAGGAGAATATAAAATGCAGGTTATATTAAAAAAAGATGTTCAAAATCTGGGTGAAACAGGTGATGTAATAACAGTTAAAGACGGTTATGCAAGAAATTTTTTAATCCCTAAGAATTTTGCGGAATTAGCAACAGAGGGTGCTTTGAAAAACAGAGAAAAGAACCTTGCAAGAATAAGAGTAAAACAGGAAAAATTGCATCAGGAAGCTCTTTCAAAGGCTGAATCAATTGAGAAAATAGGAACTCTGGAATTATCGGCTAAAGCGGGTGAGAGCGGCAAATTGTTTGGTACAATCACTACCAAAAAGCTTTGCGAAGAAATCAAAGATAAATATGATATTGAAATAGACAAGAAAACCGTTTCTTTAAATCACCCGATTAACAGAATTGGCGATTATGTAATGTTGATTAAGTTAACTTCAAAGGTTAAGACAGAGTTGAATATTACTGTTTCCGCATCTGAAATCGTAAAAGAATCAATTGATGAGATTGAAGAAACAACAACATCTGAAGAAGAATAGGTTTTTACAAATATAAAATTCTGCCGGTTTCTGGCTAAGCCGGCAGGATTTTTTCTGTATATATCCCCGTACTCTGCTCGCACAGATAACCTTAATAAAAAATATTTACCTCTGTAAATGATATTTTGTGCTTTCTCCTGACGGAAGTAAATTTTATTTATTAGAACGCTCCCGTGCATTAACCGCTTCTTCAAACTGTTTAAACGTATCAGTGCCGACAAGCTGTTCAAGCTGTGCCCGTTTATCGGCAAAACTGCCTTTTGCTTTTCGTTGTAAATCAAGTGCTTCTCTATAATAAGCATCAGAGATTATAATAACTTCTTTTGAACTGTGCTGTGCTTGATTATAATTAACCATACGTCTTTTTGCCATTTCCGAACGCATATTAAATATCTCTCTTGTTGTCATATAATCGTAATACATTCCGACAACTTTTTGTTGAAGATTATCTATTTTTCGAACAAGAATAATCATATCGGCATCATCTACTTTTGTATATTTATAGTTAAGAGCTTTGGTATCTTGAGATAATATACCCAGAGTATTGCCGCCGATTAACGAAGCACAATATAACAGGGGATTTCCGGAGCCTGCACCGACAAGGGTTGACATATTTGCTATTGTAGTCAGCACCTTTTTAACCGAATGACTGTCAGGCTTGTCAGCGTTAGGGTTTGAAAGTTTGTATAATGCGAATTTTATTGTATCGCTTTTTGTTGCAGCACCCTGCCATAATAATGATAAATCCGCCAGTATTTCATCATAATCAATTTGTAAAGTTTGTGAAATTTCTTTTGATATCCGCTTTATACTCAAATCTGCATAGGTCAATTCCGCATCATTGATACTTGTTTCGTTAAACAATGCTTTTGTGTGTTTTATTTCGGCATTGATATCAATTTTATTTTCGACCTCATCGGTTGTTCCGAGTCTGTATACCGGCTCTTTTACAGTTGTTAATTCTTCATAGGTAAGAGCCTTGACCGGTGAACAAAATAATATTGAGAAAATTATTAATGTTATAATTTTCTTCATTTTAGTTTATCCTTTAGAAGTACGGAGTTGAAATCAAACTGATAGAGACTGAGTTTATCGACAGCGGTTTTGCCTGCCAGACGCTGGAGTTCTGCGTGGTATTTTTTCGCATTCTGGACTTCTTCAAATTCCTGAATAATCATATTATCATACAGCGTTGACGATATTGTTAAATCCAGAATATCACCTTTTTTTTGCGCTCTGTCGTAATTTTTAGCGTAAAGTAAAATCCTTTCGCGGGTTTCTTTAATCATAACAAGAGCATTTTTGTAGTTATAATAAGTGGCGATAATAGTATCCTGCAAATCTTCGACGAGTCCTGCAAGTTCAATAAGTTCGGTATCGGTTAGCGGAGTTTGCTGCGGGACATTTTTTCTGTTCAACAGTGATTGGGCCAGTCTACCGGCGGAGTATGCTCCTGTTTGAAGCGCATAATCGCACCCGACAAGACTCGGGACAAGAGATGCCCCCGATACTATTGCCGAAAGTGTCTTTGCCATCAATGATGAATGGATACGCCGCTGGCTTTCAGGTGTCGCCAGTTTCCTCAGGGCAAATTCAATAACTTTGTTATTCTCAATTGTTCCTTTCCAGAGCAGCTCAATATCTGCGAGGTCTTTTTCTTTTTGGAGTTTAATCAATTCATCCATAACTTTATAATCATTGACAAGCAGTGAGCCGGAGACCTTTTGTTTTTGCGGTGTAAGTTTATATGTTTCTTTATGCACATCTGTTAGTGTCACTTCCTGTGAGGCATAGACCCGCAGTGCCAAACATATTAATAATACAACCGTTATCCCCAATTTCTTCATATTCTTTTTATATCACACTCATAAAGATAAATCCAATGGTCAATAAATATCCACCAAATGTATGTTATCTATCCATGTCAAAGATTATAAAATAGAAACGGTGGAGAGAGATGAACAATAAAAAATTCAGTTATGTTTCTGTAATGCCGGAGGGCGATAGAGCAAGCAATGTCATCAATATGACAAAGTTAAATTCGATGAAATATACATCGGATGCAGATACGCTCCGTAAATCGGGACAGTATAAGGAGTCAATTTCGTGTTATTTACGCTCTATTATGTTGGAGCGGGAGAATTCCTCCGCATATTTAGGGCTTGGAATGTCTTATAAATTCCTGAATGATTATGATAAAGCAATCAAAAACTTAGAAAAATCGGCAGCTATCGACAGGGATAATTATAAAATATATTATGAAATGGGTATTTGTTATTTATTAAAATCGAACCCTGAAAAAGCAATAAAATGTTTTCAAAAATCAGTAATGCTAGATAATACTCAGCTTGATGTCCAGCTCCAGTTAGCATTAGCGCATGAACTTGTTGATGAGCAGGATATGGCAATGAAGATATATGACACATTAATTGAGCGTCATCCGGCGTATTTAAAGGCACACAGCCATAAAGCGGCGTTATTAATATGTAAGGGTGATTATATCTCCGCAAGTAAGATTTTTTTTAGGATATTAAAACTCAATCCGAATTTTCACAGGGCATATTTTGGTATCGCTGTTTGTTTTGACAATATGCGAAAGGTGTCCGGAGCAAAACGATATTATTCAAAGTTTTTAAAAATGCGTCCCGAATCTGCTCATTGCGATTATGCAAGAACAAGGATTTCGGCATTAAAGTCGGACAAAGCCCGCATGCCTGAGTATATGGGATTAGCATAGTTTGCAGGGGTAAATAGGGGTAAAGAGGTAGGTGAAGAGGTAAATATATGGAAAGCCTGTTAAGGTATTCCAAATTTGAATGGTTAATAGGGGTAAATATGGAGGTAAATCAGCTGTATGTTATGATTTCTACCCCGACCGATTACAGATTGTGCGCATGAGGGTGCGACCTGTTGTATTCCTCCTTAAGATGTTTTGTTGAAATATGTGTATAAATTTGTGTATTTGAAATACTGGCATGTCCGAGCAGCTCCTGTACAACCCTTAAATCTGCCCCGTTTTCTATCATTTTTGTTGCAAAACTATGCCTGAATACGTGCGGTGTAACGTGTTTCGGAAGTTGGATTTTGTCGACCACATCGTTTATTGCGTTTCTGATTGTTTTATTTTGCAGTCTAAATCCGGTCTTATTTACAAAAACCGGAGATCTGTTTGTTATTTGCGGGTTATTATCTTTTGTTATCAAAGGACGTGCTGTTTCAATGTATTGAACAAGATACTTTTTTGCCCTTTGCGAAATCAGGACAATTCTTTCTTTAGCACCTTTTCCAAAAACGGTAATCTCATTTTCGTCCAGTGCTAAGTCTTCAAAATTTAAACCGCTCAACTCCGAAACTCTCATACCTGTAGCCCATAACAACTCAAGTATGGCTTTGTTCCTTAATCCGGCAGGGGTGTTGATGTCAACATTATCAAGTATATTCTGCATTTCTTCATCTGTCAGGAATTTTGGCAGCGATTTAGGACGTTTCGGGGAGGTCAGGTTTTCAGCAGGATTTGTTTGTATATATTGAGATTTGTAAAGATATTTAAAAAATGTTCTCAATGCTGCTATCTTACGGGCTACGGTGGTTTTTTTGTAGTTGTATTTTTGGATAAAATGAAGATATTCTCTTAATTTGTTAAAATTAATTTTATCAGGAGAAATATTATTTGCCCAGATAAAAAAACTTGTGATGTCTGACGTATATGCACTGACTGTGTGTGATGAAAAGTTTTTTTCCACACTCAAATATGCGGTGAAGCTTTTTATATATACATCAAATGCAGTATTTATTGTCATTTTAAATATAATCCGTATTGTAATTTTAATATGAATATTATACAATAAATTAAGAGTATGCATATAAGAAAGTATTGAGGTATATTATGAAGAAAAAAATAATGTTATCCGCCTTGGTACTGTTGTTATCATTGAACAGTACATTTACCTGTGATGCTGCCGTTAATTTAGAAAAGAATATCGCACAAATTAACAGCTCTATTCAAAAAGCAAATTATAAAGGTGCAGACGAAGTTATATACAGAACACTAACCGAATATAAAGATAATTATGAGGTTCAGGCGCTGGCTGCTGTGTCGTGGGCTTTACAATCTAAACTTGAGCTTGCACAGGATCAAATAGACAGACTCAAAAACATTATTCCTAAGAGTTCTGATTTGCACTTTGCACAGGGTGTTGTTTTTTACAAACGTATAACCTCGTCAAATATGGCATATAGAACAAAAATCGAGTCCTTGCTTGATATAGCGGAAAGAGAATTCAGATATTCAATACAGTTAGATCCGTTAAACTATCGTGCATACAATGCGCTCGGTGTGATTGAGTTAAAAAAAGGCGATGCCGCATCTGCTAAACAAAATATTGAAACTGCTCTTGATTTGTGCCCGGAGTATGCTATTGCAATTGACAACCTCGGCACTGTTTATCTTGCACAGGGTGATACTTCAAAGGCAGAATCTTATTTTAAAAAAGCTATCTCTATGAATCCTAATTCTCATGCAGCGTATTATCACATGGCACAGTTGGAATTCAGCAAAGGCAGTTATGATAAATGCTTGACATACTTAAATAAATGTCTGGCATGGCAGGGTTATTCAAGCTACGCATATAATCTGAGAGGTGATGCATTCAGGCTTCAAGGTAATGAAGCGGCAGCTATCTCCGCTTATAAAAAAGCTATCGAAATCACACCGGAAAACCTTGCTCCTTATGCTAATCTCGCCGCTATTTATGAGGCACGCTGCGACTATGACCTCGCACTGGATGCATATAAGACCATTCTATCCATAAATCCTGATTCGGAACAAACACTTCTCAAGGTTGCGGATATTTATCTTGAAACAGGAAAATACTCTGAAGCAGTCGGCTTTTATGATAAATTAAATTCTCACCTCAAAACAGAAGGCATCAAAGGTATGGCATCCGCATACTATGGCATGGCAATGAATATGGCTAATAAAGCAACTTTTTCTTCCGATAAAAGATTGCTTGATGCATACAGCTATCTGGATAAAGCTATTCAGGCTAACCCTGATGATTTAGAACTTTATCTTGCAAAAGCAAAAATATCCTCACTTATAAACCGTCAAGCCGATTCGGTTGAAAATCTGAATGAAATCGTTCAAAGACCCGGCTGTAAACTTGATGATTTCCTTGTAAAAGGCGATGCGTATACGGCGCTGGGGAATTATAAAGCTGCTGCGGCTGAATATAACTCTGCTGTTAATGCCGCTAAAACCATTGATGATAAACTGTTTCTCGGTGAAATATTCACGTTCAATAAACAGTTTGATGAGGCAACTCTGGTTTTCAATGACTTAATGAGGTACGATCACTCAAATGTTATTGCAAGGAATAATATTGCTTATATAAATAAATCCCGTGATTATGCTAATATTCAGGTTAAAAATGCTAAATACTTCCGGATAAGAAACAGCATGTTCTTTGAAAGAGAATATCTGAACAAAGCTCTAAAGGCTGATCCATACAGCGTAGATGCAAATATCCTTATGGGCAGACTTAATCAAAGACAGCGCAAATATGTTCCTGCATATAACTGCTATGCAATTGTTGTTGCTAAATCTAAAGATTACAGCACTATTGAACAGTATACAAAACGTCTTAACAAGATGAAAAAGAAAATCGATAAACAATGTCAAAAAGCAGCGGGACAAACAGCAAAAGAAAAACAAAAAGCTGTTAAATCTATCCAAAAAGAAAAGATTGTTCCTGTAAATGATGTCAAATCACAGAATAGCAAAGTTAAGAAAGAAAAAACTACAAAATCCAAATCTACAAAAACTAAAAACACGAAAAAATCAAGCAGCGGTTCAACTGTTGATTATTCACCAAAAAGTTTTTAAGTTAGCGGCAAATTTTTATCTTTACACTTGTTAGGTCAACTATGAACATATTAGAAACATTTGATTTATTTTTAAGGCGCCCGTTGAGTATTTTAAAACACGGTCTTGTAAGCATTGTTCATATCAGGGCAGAGAATATGTTTGCAAAAAAAGCGATAAATGTTGATATGACTAAAACTAAAACGCAAATAACGGTTGTAAATAATGAAAAGGTTTATAATTTGTTGAAACTGGTTACTTATAGAGCAGCTCAAAGAGGAGCATTGGCAGATAAAAGTTCTAAACCGAAAATAGAAACGTTTCCGGAATTAAAAGAATGAAACATTTATCAGGGAGCTTTTTAATAAGTGCGGAGCGGCTTCCTCAGTGTCCGGATTACATGTTACCGGAATTTCCGCTGCTCGGGCGTTCAAATGTCGGGAAATCCTCTTTTATAAATGCTATAGCTAACAACAAAAAATTGGCTAAGACTTCTAATACACCGGGGAAAACCAGACTGATAAATTTTTTCAATTTTTCGGATAAATTTACTATTGCGGATTTGCCCGGCTACGGGTATGCAAAAGTTTCTCACGAGGTTCAGGCACGGTGGCGGAAAAATCTTGAAGAATACCTGCTTAATCGAAAACAAATTAAATCTTTAATACAATTTATTGATGCAAGACATGATGTTCAAAAAAATGATATACAAATGCGTGAGTGGGTTGCCGCACATAATCTCCCGATTATAACAATAGCGGCAAAGATTGATTATGTGCCGAAATCAAAAGTGTTGAATGTTGTATCCGGTATAAAAAACCGTTTTGGCGGTGTTGTACTGCCTTTCAGCGCACTTGAGAACCGTTATTGTGAGGATATTCTTGATACGTTGTTTGATATGATTTCTTCGCAGGCGGGTGCGGAAAAATTTTAATTTTGCCGCAAACTCGCAGATGTAACCGTATCCCCCCCGGTTCTCATAATTTGTGTATTCAATTGTAAACAATGGAACAAAAGTCAAAACCCGT
>JAJPXE010000227.1 GCA_021205645.1 Candidatus Gastranaerophilales bacterium
ATTTTAATCCGATTACTATGGTAGAAATTGACTTTAATATTATTAAATCAGGAAGGTGTTACAAATTTACAGAAATATTAAGCCTGTTGTATAATATAATAGATAAATTTTAAAACAGGAAAGATATATGGCGGAATATTATGTCGGAATGTCACTTTCACCGGCATCAACAATAGAAACGGGAGTTGTTGTATTAGATGAGAATAATACATTAATTCTCGTTGACAAATTGTTTTCAATGTCGGATGTTCAGTTCTTTTTTGACAATTTTTCATCGGTAAAAAATTCAAAGATATGCATATCGCTACCGTGGGATAACACATTGATGACGGGTAAATGGCGGATATTATCAAAGCCGTATCAGCTTGTCACAACTCATACCGGATTTTTAAACACCGAAAACTGGCTGCAGCGGTATTCAAATAGGGGCTGTGATTGTATAAATAAACTTATAGCCACAGGAGCTGATGTAAAGCGTTTTGATTTATATTTATCCAGATTAAAACTAAACTTATATTCAAATTTCAAACAGCGTTCGCCTGCTGATTGCAAATTTTTGCAAAACATATTAAAGAACGAGTTCGGGTTTAGTGATATTCCCACAAATATGATGCCTGCCGGAGCATTAGAGGCAATTGTGGGTTCACTTATTGCAAGGGCGTATTCTAAAGGACGAACCGAAGTTATTTCAGAATTTAACGGGGTTGATGTCATCAATTTGAAATGATAATGTACCCGTTTCAATGTTTCTGATATAATTTATCTATTAAAAGAAAAGCGGAGTTTATTATGCAAAGATTTATCGGGCTTATCGGGATTATCATTATTGTCGCAATAGCTTATCTGCTTTCAACCGACAGAAAAAAAATCAATTTTAAAACCGTCGGCACGGGGTTTTTGTTGCAGATAGCGTTAGCACTGTTTATTTTTAAAGTTCCGTTGGGTCAATTTATATTTTTAGAGATAGGAAAATTCATAGAAAAATTATTGGAATTTGCGATTCACGGCGGTCAGATAGTTTTTGGCGGATTATTGGAAAAGCCGTTTGAGGGTGTGTTCTGTCACGGTGCACACATTTTTACGCTGCAGCTCATTTGCTCAAGCATATTTATGATGATTCTGGTTAATATTTTATATTATTACGGAATAATGCAGCGTATAGTTGCAGTATTGGGCAAAGCAATGAACAAGCTCATGAAAGTATCAGGAGCTGAAGCACTTTGCTCGGTAGCTAATTCATTTGTCGGTCAGATTGTTGCACAAATTATGATAAAGCCGTACTTGAAAGACCTGACCCGTTCCGAGCTGTTAACCTGTATGGCAGGGAGTATGGCGTGTATTTCAGGGGCGATAATGCCGATATATATCGGTATGGGAATACCGGCGGTGTATGTGCTTGCCTCATCAGTAATGGCGGCTCCGGGGGTTTTTGTTATGTCAAAGATAATGTATCCCGAGGACGGTAAACCAAAAACGGGTGAAGATATTGAGCTAAAAATAGAAAAAAACCATGTCAATGTAATTGATTCAATCTCGGCAGGTGCTGCGGACGGAATGCAGGTGGGCATAAGTGTTACGGCAATGATTATAGCTCTTGTCGCTCTGGTTGCAATGATTGACTGGATACTGGGCGGTGCCGGAGTGTTCTTGTACAATAACCTTCATATCGGTTTAGCGTGGCTGCCTGATTTATCGTTAAAATTTATTTTAGGCAAAATCTTTTCATTACTGGCATTTGTAATGGGTGTTCCAATGCAGGATATAACAACTGTGGGGGGGCTTATGGGTGAAAAAATCGTTTTAAATGAAATGGTAGCATATATGGATTTAACCTCTATTAAGCATTTATTGAGCGATAAGGCATTTTTGATATCCAGTTTTGCACTGTGTAGTTTTGGTAATATCGGCTCAATAGCAATCCAGATAGGTGGTATAGGCGAGCTTGCGCCGGAACAGAGGAAAAACCTTGCGCAATTAGGGGTTAAGGCTCTTATATGCGGAACATTAACCTGCTATATGTCTGCAACAATCGCAGGAATTTTGTTTTGAGTATAGAGGATGCAAAAAATCCAAGAAATGACCCGATGCCGCTCAACAGGGGTAAATGGGAAAGTATTGTATTCTAAAATTTGCAAGGTTATCACCTCGCGCAAAGCAAACACCTCACAAAAAATTTCCCCTCTCTTTTTGGGGAGAAAGCGGAAAAGTGTTGTCCGATGAGGACGAAACCCAAAATCCGTGCAGCACGGAAACACTAACCGAGCTTGCGCTTGAATGTCATGCCCGCCAGAGATAATGTTATTACCGCTATGATAACCAACGGTATCAAATTATATATAATATCCTGCACACTCATTCCTTTTAAAAAAATTCCCTTTGATAATGTCATAAAAAACCGCACAGGGTTTATCCATGTTATTCCCTGCCAGAATACAGGCATGTCTTCTATCGGTGATATAAAACCCGATAAAAGCATTGCAGGCATCTGAAACGTCATAACTCCTAAAACAGCCTGCTGTTGAGTACTGCATATTGATGAGATAAATAAACCGACCCCTACTATTGACAACAGCGAAATGAATATTGACACTAAAAATAACAGGATAGAACCCATAAACGGAACTCTAAAGAACACAACTACGGATATTGTCATAAAACAGGTCAGCCCCATTGCAATAACAAGCGGCGGAATGGTTTTCCCGAGTAATATCTCAAAAGAGGATAACGGACTTACTATAAGCTGGTCAAATGTACCCATTTCACGCTCTCTTGCTATGGATAATGCCGTTAAAAGTATTGTTATTACCAGTGCCAGCATCGGTATCAGGATTGTGAGTAAATACCAACGGTATTCTAAATTAGGATTGTACCAGTTTCTTACAACAGGATTGATAGATGCACCCTTTAAGGTACTGTTTTCAGAAATATATTCAGAAACTATTTGTGAGGCATAACCACTTGCAATTGATGCGGAATTCGTCTGCCTGCCATCCGATATTATCTGAACGACCGGCTGACGGTTTGATTTTAACGAGGAGGAAAAATCATTGTTTATATATATGCCTATTTGTACATTTTGGGTATCAATTTTATGTTTAAACTCTTTCTCATCATCGACAACGTACAAATGTCTGAATCTCGGTGAATGTTTAAACCTTGACAGAAGCTCTCTTGTTTCTTGCGAATTGTTTCTGTCAATCACGACGGTATCTATATTTTTGACCTCCATTGTAATTGCGTTTGCAAAAACAAACAATTGTAAAAGCGGCATTGCTATGATAATACCCCTGCTTTTTGGATCTTTCCATATCGTGATAAATTCTTTTTTTACAAGTGCGAAAACACGTCTTAACATATCTGTAATCATTTAACAAGCCTCATATCAGTACTTTGATAAACCGCACCGAACAAAATTAAGCCAAGTACGGATAAGAATATAGAATTTATAATCACTATTTCCCAAACAGTTCCAGCCATAAATTCACTTTCTATAAATGTAATAAAATATCTTGGCGGAAGTATTCTTGTAAGTATTTGGAAAATAACCGGCATGGAGTTTATCGGAAACATCAGCCCTGAAAGCATTAGTGCCGGTAAAAAACCTATTCCAAGTGAAACCTGACTTGCGAGAAACTGATTTTTTAATTTTGAAGAAATTACAAGCCCTATGCCGAGCGATGTAAATAAAAATAAAGAGCTTACCCCGAAAAGCACGACCAAACTGCCTCTGAACGGGATTCGAAATACTCCGACACATATAAATACGTTAAACATCATAGACATCATTCCAAGAACAAAATACGGGATATATTTACCGAGTACAATATCAATCTTTCGGACTTTTGTGCTGAGTATTGCTTCCATTGTACCCCGTTCCCATTCACGTGCTACTACCAGTGCCGTTAAAAGTATTCCTATAAGAGTCATTGTTATTGCTATTGAGCCGGGGAGTATAAAATAATGACTGTTTAAATCCTGATTATACCATGTTCTGATTTCAGGAGTTATGCCTGCAGTTTGTGCAAGGTATTTATATTTGCTGCTCATAAGCCACTGATTGGCTATAGACATAGCATAGCTTTGGACGTAATTCGCGGTATTAACATCCGAACCGTCGGTGATAATGAGTAAATCTGCACTCTGCCCCCTTGAAAGTCTTGTCGAAAAATCGTTCGGAATAATTACCGCACCTTTGAGTTTTGAAGCTTCAATCCCTCCGGTTATATCACGTATATTATCATAAACAACAGAATTGACGTATTTACTGTGGCCGAATGATTTTACAAGCGTTGCGATTTCCGGGTTTGCATCATCATTTTTGATACCTATTCTGACTTTTACACTGTCAAGGTTTATACCATACATATATATCAATATCGAAATTAACGGGAGTACAAATGCTATAATTATGCTGCTCGGATCTCTTATAATTTGTAAAAATTCTTTTTTTACTAATGATTTTAGTACTTTCATTAAAGTTCACTCTCCTTAATTAGAGTTATAAAAGTTTCTTCCATATTATTCGCGTTCGCTTTTTGTTTAAGTTCATCAGGTGTTCCGATAGCAATGGTTTCGCCTTTATAGAAAAGTGAAATCCTGTCGCAATATTCAGCTTCATCCATAAAGTGTGTAGTGACCAGTATTGTAACCCCCTTTTTTGCAAGTGAAGTAATATGGTTCCAGAAATCACGTCTTGTAACAACATCAACCCCTGATGTCGGTTCATCAAGAAACAGTATCGGCGGATTATGGATAAGTGCACATGCCATAGACAATCTTTGCTTGAACCCGAGCGGTAAATCCTCCGACAGCCGGTTTTGTACTGCACCGAAACCAAAAACATCAATTATTTCATCAACACGTTTTGTTCTGTTTAAAAAGTTAATCCCGTAGGCGGAAGCAAAAAATTCAAGGTTTTGACGGACCGTCAGACTCCCGTATAAAGAGAATTTTTGTGCCATATATCCAAGATTTGAACGTGCTTTTGCAGGGTCTTTGAGGATATCAATCCCCATAATCCTTGCAGTGCCGCCCCCGGGTTTTGTAAGACCGCACATCATTTTGAATGATGTCGATTTTCCTGCTCCATTCGGACCCAATAAACCGAATATTTCACCCCTGTTAATACAAAACGAATTATTCCTGACTGCATAAAAATCACCGTATTTCTTTTCTAAGTTATCTGCTTCGACCGTACAGGATAAATTTGTTTTTATAGGGATATAATTTTCTGCAATAAGTGATTTTTCTTTTTTATATCCTCCCATCAGGTCGATGATTTTGTTTTCAAACTCCTGAGCTGTCGGAGCCAAATCGTGCGGTTTGCCCTCATATATAACTTTACCTTTGTCAAGAACAATAGTGGTATCAAAACTATGTGCTTCATCAAGATATGCAGTTGACCACAGAACGGTTGTTTGCGGAGAGATTAAATCTCTGACCATTTTCATCAAATCTCGCCTTGAAATCGGGTCAACTCCGACAGACGGTTCATCAAGGAGTAAGAAATCAGGCGTGCCTATAAGAGTGCAGGCAAGCCCGAGTTTCTGTTTCATTCCGCCCGATAACGCACCTGCAAGACGGTTTTGAAATGATGACAAAACCGTGAACTCCAGTAATTTGTCAAAATCATACGGCTCATTTTTTAAATCGGCATAAAGTCTCAAATTTTCTATTACCGTTAAATCCTCATACAATCCGAATTTTTGCGGCATATATCCGATTTTATAATTAAGTTCCTCTTTTTGTGTGACCGGATTTAAACCGAGAGTAGTAATCTCTCCTTCATCACCAACCAGCAAGCCTATAATTAGTCTAATCAGAGTCGTTTTTCCTGAACCGTCAGCACCAATAAGACCTGTTATTTTGCCTTTCTCTATATTCAATGAAAGATTATCGATTGCTTTTGCTTTATCGAATGTTTTTACCAGATTTTTTATTTCTACCGTATACATCTGTTGTCCTGACTATCATTATTATCTGTAGCTGAGAGCAGGTTAATTTTTATTGTTGCAGGCATTCCCTGACGTAAATATTCATCAATATCATAGATATAAACCCTTATTCTGTACACTAAATCTGTTCTTAAATCGGTTGATTGAACAGTTTTTGGCGTAAATTCCGCAACAGGAGATATATATCCCACGTAACCGTCATATTGACGTTTTTTGCCGGTTTGTGGATTTGTTGTATCGGTTAAGACCTTTACTTTCATTCCGTATTTTATGTTGCCTAATTCTGTTTCGTTGATGTAAGCTCTTATCCAAACAGGTTTTGTTTTTGACATTGTATATACAATCTGTCCTTTTGTGACTGTTGCCCCCGGCTCTTGGACACGAACCATTATAATCCCGTCGTCAGGTGCATATATTCTTGTGTAATCAAGCTGATTTTTTGCATATTTTTTTTGTGCAATCGCCGCATTATAATCAGCTTTTGTCTTATTTTTAGTGTTCAATAAATTATCATAATCCTGCTTCGAGATAGTATCATCACTTTCAAGCGGTGCCTGACGTTCAAATTTAGACAGTGCATCACTGCTGAGGGCGGCAGCTCTATCTGCCTCTGCTTTTGCCTTTTCCAGTTCAAAAATGTAATCTCTGTCATCAAGTATTGCAACAAGCTCGCCTCTGTGAACGCTGTCGCCTTCTTCTTTTAGCATTTTTTTAATCTGTCCTGATACTTGAAAACTTAAATCTACCTGACGTATCTCAATATTACCGTACAAGGTTAATTCGTTAGGATTGCCTTTTATTGTTGAGATTATATATCCTACAATTCCGATTATTATCAGTAATATCAGAATAAGTATTTTCTTCTTCATAACATTCCTCCTACTGCTTTATAAAGAGTAAAATAATTAATTAAACGCTGTGTTTTTGCCTGTGCAGTTTCTTTTTGACGTGATAAAAGTTCTGCCTGAGAGTTCAGGTATTCAGGAGATGATATAACCCCGCGTTCAAACTTTCTGCGTGAATTGTTATTATTTTTTATTTCATAATTTAGTTTTTCCAGTGCATTATTTTCGATATTTTTATCGTGCTTAATAAAACAGAGCGAGGTATTAACTTCCTTAATTGCTTCTAAATCAGTTTGTTTGTAATTTTCAAACAATTCGGTATATTTAGCTTTTTGAATTTTTAGGTTAGCGATTTTTTTCCCACCCGTAAATATATCCTGTGAAGCACCTGCAAGTAACATAGCAAGTGAGGAATCCCACGAGAAAAAAGTTCCGGGTGAAATTGTATTAAATGCCCATATTCCGGTTATATTGAATGACGGTAAAAATTCTTTTCTTGCAACCCGAATATCAATCTTAGCTTTTTCAAGTTTTGTTTCCGCTTCCATAACATCAGGACGTGAATATATCACATCAGATGAAATCGTATCGGGAATAATTCCGGTATATTCAAATGTTGATAGACTTCCTCGTTTTAGGTTTTGACTTTCCTCCGGCGATATTCCCGTAAGTACCGCTAACTGCATCAATAACTCCGAACGTTCTTTTTTTAGTTTTTCAAGTTCTGTCTTAACCGTTTCTAAATTCTGTATTGAATTATTCAATTCCGAGGCATTTATTACCCCTCTTTCAAACTTTTTGTTCTCTGATTGTAATATCCGCCCGTAGAGATTAACAATGTTCTGCTGAAGATTAATCAACTCATCATATTGTAAAATATTTGTGTAAACCGTTGCCACATCGCTCAGCAAAGCGAGATATATTCCTTTTTCTTCATAAACGGCAGCCTGATATGATTTTTTAGTGCTTCGTGTTTTATCCCTGTTTTTTAAGAGTAAATCTGCCTCATAATTAGCAGTGAAAGGAAGAGCAAACGCATTCTTTTTTAACTGAAAATTATCCAGACGGGGTACTTTTATTCCGAGATAATTGGCACTGACCCCAAACGAGGGAAGCTCAGTCCCAAGAGAATACCTGACCTGTTGTCTGTACTGTTCGACAACAGCATCTGCTTTTTTTAAATCGTGGTTGTTATCAAGTGCGGAATTTATATACTGTATAAGATATTCATCATTAAATCTCGCAAAAAATTCTTTATTTAACTCAACTCTGTCAAGTGCGAAAACATTTTGCGAAAATATTAGAATTACAAAGAATAACAATATTTTTTTAATCAATTTTTGCCCCCTTTATAATTAAGTTTACATATTTTTTTACATTATCTTTTATGATTTTAATATCCTCTTGCATAAAATCATTCTGTCCAAGAAGTCTAAGCGAGAAAGCCGGCAGTATTCTCGGCGAGTTAATTTGTGATACCATAAACAACGTTTTAAAAATGACTTCTCTGTCGTTTTCGGGCTTATTCATAATTGAGCCTACGAGTTTTTTGATATAATTAAAAGTCGGAGTATTTACAATAACATTCTCATTTTGTTGAGTTTTAAGCAGGAGTAATATTAAATCTGATGATACTTTTGAATAGAAAAAATCAACAAAGTTTTCCAGACAAACATTCAGTATATCAGTTGCTTCATCCCGTGTCATATTGTAAGGATTTTTTGAAAACTCTATAAATGTTTTTGCAAATTCAGTCTGGCGTTCAATTAAATCATCCAGTATAGCGTTATAGAGCTCTTTTTTACCTCCAAAGTAATAAGAAATCATACAAAGATTTACATCGGCTTCTTTGCATATTTCGCGAATACTGACGCCGTTGAACCCTTTATGAGCAAAAAATTTTACGGCTGTTTCCAGTATTTTCTGTTTAGAATTTTCAGGTTTAATCTTTTCCACGCCTGTATTATAAAACAAACGTTTGATTTATACAAGTGTTTTACAAAAAGAGGGGGGCGGAGCGAACGGGGTGAGGAGGCAAATAGATTATGTACCGGAGTTTGCACAGTTATCACCTCACCCGCAGGGGTAAATGAATTATATTCCGGAATTTGTATGGTTATCACCTCATCCGC
>JAJPXE010000014.1 GCA_021205645.1 Candidatus Gastranaerophilales bacterium
CACCCGGGGGTAAATGTATCATGTCCCGTGATTTGCAAGGTCATCACCTCACCCGGGGGTAAATGTATCATGTCCCGTGATTTGCAAGGTCATCACCTCACCCGAATTTGTAAGCTCACTCTCGGCAGACTGTGTGGCTCCGCCGCACCCGCTGCCGCTTGTTCGCTAACAAATTCTGCCCTCTCCGTCAGGAGAGGGCTTTAACCTTATTTTCCCCCCCCCTTTTTTTTTCATTTAAATAATGTATAAATCTTAAATAATTTCAACTATATTTCTGATAATAAATATGTCTGAATTTTATACAATCTTCTTATAGGATTGGAGAGAAATTTTAATGGCAAGAAGAACAAATACCAGAATCGTTGAAATCCAAAAACCGGATTTGATGGTCGTTCCTCAAATAAAAACGACTGCCTACAACGATATTAATCTCAAAAATTGGAAAGATTACGAATACGTAAAAACCGATACACTATGGGAATTTCCGTCAAGACTCAAAGATGGCGGACACTCTAACGAATATCACGGGAATTTTATACCGCAGATAGCACAGCAGTTGTTCTGGCGATATACTAAAGAAAATGATGTCGTGCTTGATATGTTTTTCGGCTCGGGAACATCAGGTATTGAAGCGGTTAATATGAATAGACGCTGTATAGGCGTTGAGCTTAAAGAAGAACTCGCCGAAAAAGTCTCCGAAAAATTTACACCTAAACAACTTGTTACCGGTGTTAATATTATCTGTGCGGATTCATCAAGTGAAATAGCCAGAGAGAAAATTCAAGCAAGACTTGATATTATGATGAAAGACAAGGCTCAATTATTAATACTTCACCCGCCTTATGATGATATTATAAAATTCTCCGACAGAAAAGAGGATTTGTCTAATTGTGAAACAACAGAGGCGTTTTATGACGGGTTTGAAAAAGTCGCCAAAAACGGCTACGAACTCCTTGAGGATAAACGCTTTGCCGCACTTATTATTGGTGATAAATATTCAGACGGCGAAATAGTTTCGCTGGGGTTTGAATGTCAGGAAAGAATGAAACGTATCGGTTTCAGACACAAAACAACAATTGTTAAAGATATGCAGGGAAATGAAAAAGCCAAAGGAAAAGATGCTAATCTGTGGAGGTACAGAGCCTTAGCCGGCGGATTTAATATCTTCAAACACGAATACATAATGATTTTTCAAAAAGATGAAACCCATAAAAAACATTGCGAAAGACAGATTAAATGTGAAACTGTCTGAATAAGTTGTATTAAGCAATCCGAAAATAACACACAAATGAGGCGTAATTATCGCCTCTTTTTATTTGAATTCTTTGAAATTTTGCGAATTGTAAAATTGAGTAGCAAAAAAAATTCTGTTCATTATTTTATAGCACATGGAGTGTTAAAGGATGAATATTACTCGGTCAACAAACATGTTTTTAAATTCACGGTCTGCGCTTGAAACAAAGAGTCAGGCTTTGAATAATAATCGTAATATGTATGATAACTATGCGGCAAACCCCGTTTTTAGTGGAAAAGAGCGTATTCCTGCAAGAATTATTGATGAATGCATTGATGAAGTTGTTAATGCTAACCCTGCAAATATTGCCGCTAAAATGAAGTTTCATAAAGTTATTAATAAAGCAAGCCATGAGATTATGAGTCCGGAAAATTACATGAGCAGCGGCAGAGAATCAAAAGTATATAGAATAAGCGACAGATATGTTCTGAAAGCCCGCAGAGGAAAAACAGCAGGTAATGCAGTCCATTTTTGGAATGTCACAACAGCACCCGATAAAAAATTTAATAAATTGAGCTGTTATTACGGAGAACCTCTGGTTAAGCTCGGTAATATAGAAATCTTAAAAAATGCTGCTCCAAACACTGATTCTATACAGTGCGGTATACCTTTTGTTGCAGGTAATAATTATGTGCACATGGCAGAAGAATGCAAAAAATATAAAAAGAATTATATTCCCCGTGCAGCATCATTGCCTCAAAGCAGTTATGATGAATTCGCAAATGATTTGAAAATCCTTAACGGAATGAAAGGCGGCATACCCGGAAAACGTGTATATTATGCTCCGGATGTTATAAATCCTAATAATGTCCTTATTGTAGATGACAGAATAAGAATTGTCGATAAACTTGAAACAACTTCTATTCCTAATCCAAATTCATTATATACAATGTTAGACCCGCTTTTAATACGCTTTATGCCTGAAAAATATGCCGAAGCAGATGCAAGTATCACCGGAGACAGAATACAAATCTTTAAAAAATGCCTGATTGCGGGCGAAAAATCAAATCTTCCGTTAGATTTATTGCTTCCTCCTTACATGGAAGATTACAAGATAAATTCAAAATGGGCTTTGAGTCAAATATTGCCTGCTACGGCAAGCGATGCTATTTCTAATTTAAAAAAAATGCGAAAAATATATTCCCCGATACGAAGCAGAATAGAATATATAAATAGCCTGCCGGATAAATAATGATTTATTGCTCTGTGTTTGATATGATTATTTTGTAGACCCGCTCTATTGCTTCATCAGGGCTTAATTCCTCTTTACAGCCGTTTTCTCTGGTTACAAGTTCGACTTTTCCGTCCTGTAATGTTTTGCCGACTGTTATTCTGAATGGAAATCCTATCAAGTCCGCATCTTTAAACTTAACCCCCGGACGCTCGTTTCTGTCGTCCAGAACAACCTCAATACTTTTTGCATTTAGCCTGTTATAAATATATTCTGCCGTATTCATCTGTGCTTCATCTTTTGTGCTGACGGGCACAACTACAACGTGGTATGGCGCAATCGCTAGAGGCCATTTTATACCATATTCATCGTGGTGTGCCTCAACCGCTGCCGCTGCGGTTCTTGATATGCCTATTCCGTAACAGCCCATTATATACGGCTTTGCCTTGCCGTCACTATCAAGATATATAGCATTCATAGGCTCCGAATACTTTGTTCCTAACTGAAATATGTTTCCAACCTCTATTCCCCTTGTGACTTTTAGCGGCTTTCCGCATTGAGGACAGTATTCATTCCTCTCTGCCAGTCTTATATCGGCAAATTCATCGTATCTTATATCGCTTAAATTTGCCCCGACAAGGTGCTTATCGTTTTCGTTTATTCCGACAACAAAATTTTTAAGCTCTTTTATAGTGTTATCAGCAATAACCCTAACGCCGTTTATCCCTTTTGGACCTATAAATCCCGCTCTTGCGGAATAATTATTCTTTTTCATTAATTCTTCTATTTCTTCTGCCGTTGCTATTCTAATCTCGTTTGCACCGACAGCATTCATCAGTTTAGTTTCTTCAACCTGCTTATCACCTCTGATTAGTGCCAGAGCAGGCTCGCTATCCGCTATATATACAAGACATTTGCAAATCAAACTTGACGGTACTTTTAAAAATTCGCATAACTCCTCAATAGTCCTTGTATCCGGTGTATCAACAATTTTTGTTTCAATAAGGTTATACTCTCTGCCGTCTGTCGGAGCTTCCGGCAATGTGGAAACAGCATGGTTTGAATTTGCGGAATAATTACAATCATCGCAATAAAATACATCGTTTTCGCCCGCATCAGTGTCTGTTATGACCATAAATTCATGGCTGACACTTCCGCCGATTGCTCCGCTGTCGGATTGAACCATTTTTGTAGGCAAACCGCAACGGTTGAATATCGTTCTGTATGCTTGTGCCATATTCTCATATTCTTTGTCCAATTCTTCCTGAGATGTGCTGAAACTGTATGCATCTTTCATTATAAACTCACGTCCTCTGAGCAATCCGAAACGGGGTCTTACCTCATCTCTGAATTTTGATTGTATCTGGTATAAATTAACAGGCAACTGTTTATAAGATTTTAGTCCGTCACGTGCAACAGATGTTATAATCTCCTCGTGAGTCGGACCAAGGCACATTTCCCTGTCATGCCGGTCTTTTAATCTCATCAATTCACGTCCGTATACGTCCCATCTGCCGGATTCCTGCCACAATTCTTTCGGTTGGACAAACGGCATTAATAATTCCTGTGCTCCTGCTCTGTCCATTTCCTCCCTGACAATGTTCTCAACTTTTTTTAATACCCTCCACATTAGCGGAAGATAACTATATACTCCGCTTGTCAGTTTCCTTATATAACCTGCCTTTACAAGATACTTATGCGATATAACCTCTGCATCGGACGGAAATTCACGCAGTGTTTGTACAAAAAGCTTCGACATTCTCATTTTCTGTTTTTCCTCTTTTATCTGTATTTATTGTAATCATCTTACCATAAAAAAGATGGTGCGAAAAAATCCGTAATTCTACAAAAATACGAAAAATTGTTTTAGTCGTCATCACTCTCTTTAAGTACATTCTTCCAGTACTCAAGCCGTCCTTGTAAATCAGAAACATCATTCAAAACTTCGGACTTCTCTCTTTTTGCCTCTATAATTTCCATACCTGCTCTGGAATTTACCGCAATGCCTAGCAGCTCCGGCATGTTCATTGCCGGCTCTTTTTCTGTTTCCAATGACTTATAGTATGTGTTCTCATAATCCGCATTCAATCTCAATTTCCAGTTATCATTGTTTTCATGACCGCCAAGATTGTATGTCTTATCTATTCCGAATAAATCAGCGAACGATACCTGTATGTTCGGCGTGCCTCTGAACAGTTCCGCATATTTTGCCTTTAGTCTTGTTCTTGGATTAGCTTCAATTTCTTTACAGAAATCTTCGGATTTTTGTCTGCTTGACTCATCGTATATCGGCATCATATAACCTGCTAGATAAAGTGTATTCCAGCCGTTATTATCATATATCCAGCTGCCTTCTTCAAGCAAAGATGCCGCAGGCTCGTTATCATGGGTCGATAGGAAACTGTATCCGGGTCCTTTTACATGCTGCATCTGAGAGCCTTTGGTATACATAATGCCGTTCAGTTTTTCATCTTCATAAACTTTATCTCCGAGTCTGCCGTTATAAAAAACTTCCTTAAATGTGCCACTCTGCGAACCTAAATCTTCCCAGACAACATCGTGAGGGTCAATGTTATGTTCCTTGAGTACAGGAATAAGTATATTATGCAATATCTTTGGATAATTATGATGTTTATCAATATCCGTTTCTGACAGGTAATTCCTATCTGCATCATTTATAGAACCGTCTTGCTTTATTGCAGATGATTTGTAAATATAAGGGTCTACAAGTCCCATAACGTTATCGACTCTGATGTTTTCAACTCCGTCAAGCGTACGTTCGATTTTCTGTTTCAAAAGCTGCCCCGATACACCTAATGAACCGTCATCTTTAAATAATTCATCAGGATTAAGAACTGCGATATTCCAGAGCTGCGGTCCTCCGTTTTTGCCCCCTTCCGGACAGCCTACACGCCAATCCTTTAAAAACGCATCCGGATTTGACCATTCATCTGCGTATGAATAACCTACAAGCAAATCACCGATGTATTTTATTCCGTCCTCTTTCCTGTTTAATTTGTCCTCCTGCTCCTCTTTTTCAAGCAAAAATTGGATAAATTTGTATTCATCCATTTTTTCTTTTGCCCCCGGACGTGTTTTTATCAAATCATATCTGGCTTCTGCCGCTTTATCACCCTCTGATATTCTGGCTATCAGGTTTTTATCTAACTCGCTATCCCAATTTTCAAAGTTATCCGAACCGTGAATATCGGAAAACAGCCTGAATATGCTGTCTTTTTCTAACCAATAATCATTGTTTTGTTTAAACTCTATAAATTCCGAATTTAACTCCTGTGCTTTTTTATCACCGTCAGAGAGTTTTGTTTTGAAATTTGTGTATGCTTTGTGTGTAACAACTTTAGAAATTTCCTGCGCTTCATCAAAATCGGTCATTTCATAGTTTTCGTGTTTTGCAGGCTTTATTATTTTAACATCATTATAATCTTTATCGGATAAAATATTTGCGTATTCATCGGATTTCAATCTGTCATAGTCAAGAAACAGTTCATTTTTTGCAAATATTGATGCGTGATACGGCGAATTATCTCTTTTGTTTAGTTTTCCGTTCGGTCCGAGCTGGATTGCATTAAACCCGTTCATTTTTGCAAAATCGGTAAATTCTTTTGCATGAAAAGGTGTTCCGATATACGGATTTTTACCGTTAAGTTTTGTCAGCGAATAATCGGAAGAACAGTTTTTAACAATACTGTCTTTTTTGTTCGGAAAAGATGAACCGTGAATAATCAATGCTCTGTTTTGAATACCGAGATAGTCAAAAGCCTCATTCATAGTTTTTTCAAATTCGGGTTTTTCGTCATCTCTAAGTTTGCGCTGAAATGACGGAGAAATCTGATATAATGGGGCATTAGGAGAAATACTAACCTTGTTCATACATTATTTATAAAACATCTCAAGGTCAAAATTTGTTATTTTACAGGCTATTTTGTAACCAAAATTTACAAGTTGAGTTTGTGAAAAATTTTTAATTTTTTCGCAAACTAAAACTCGATAAGAGTACTACTCCTGCTTATCTCTCAATTTTGCAGGTGACTTGCCGCCGAATTTGTTCCTGACTTTTATAGCACCCCATGCCCGATATGCACCGTTTTCATAGGTTATCAGATAATATCCGCCATCTTCTATGTATTCAATTTGTGCATTCATATATGTATAATCCTCCGGAGGTGTTATCGCATCCATTGCAAACTTTGTCCTTACTACGGATTGCAGCCGCTCTTTATTTGTCACTTTTCGTTTTTTGTGTTTTTTGTTTGCCTCCTCTTTCTCTTTTTGAATACGTTCAACTTCCGACTGATTTTGTGCTACCTTAAAAACGGGTATAACTGCTATAAGATTTTGTGATTCTATTAACAGCAAGAATGATTTATCATCTGAAAGAGCAAGTTCATAAATCCCCGGAGAAATATAACTCCCGTTGTAATCATAGATATAATCCACAATTTTCAATGTCGGTTCTTTTATATTTGAATGTCTGTAGCGTATTATTGCATCCTGATTTTCCGTCAAACCTGACGGGTAGCGGGGGTATAACAATGTTTCGTCGATGACACGCATATTAGGCGGAACATCTTTTTCTACCATCATAGTGCCGAAATCTCCTTTAAAAGTTGTTTTATGGAATTATCCACTTCTTTGAATGATTTATTAAGGGCATTGCTGTGAGCTGTGAAAATTAATGATATATACTTGTTAATACTGTTTTCTTCTTTGAGTATAAGCCTTATGCTTTCTCTCATAAGTCTTTTTATTCTGTTTCTTTTAACCGCACGTTTGTGAGTTTTTTTACTAACAACAAACCCGATTTTAACGGTGTAATTCCCGTTGTTTTGTTTTCCGGCATTCAGGGTTATTCCGCCGCTGTGGCGGAAATTTTTTGTGCGATATGTAGCATTAAATGCCTGTTTCTTTTTCAATCTGTGTTTTTCCGGTAACATACAATAATTATACACTGACTTTAATAACTGTGCAAAAAATCAAGGACGACTTTATTGTCATCCTTGATTAGATTATTAAATTTTAAGATTAATCCGTTATTCAGCAATTGTTTCTTCTGTAGTTTCAGCAGTTTCTTCTGTTTTTGTTTCTTCTTTAGCTTCTGCTTCAGCCTTTGCTTTAGCTTCGGCCTCTGCTGCCGCCGCTGCCTTTGCTTCTTCTTCGGCTTTTGCTTTAGCCTCAGCTTCAGCCGCTGCTTTTGCCTGAGCTTTTTTAGATAATTTTACGGTATCTTTCTTTTTGTAATTCAATGTACCATCTGCCTTACAATTTTTGATTAGATAATTAACTGTTTCTGTCGGCTGAGCACCTTTGGATATCCATTCTTCAGCTTTTGTTTTATTAAGCTGCATAACTTTTGTCTTTGGATTGTAATGACCCAATTCTTCAACAGGCTTACCTTCTCTTTTTGTAGTAGAGTTGATTACAATAATTCTGTATGTTGGTGCTTTTTTAGCCCCTAATCTTTTAAGTCTTATTTTTAACATTTAAAAATTTCCTTCTTTTTATAGTTACAATCTTGCGGAGATCCGCCGCTTAACCTCCGGCTGAATAACCCTAAGAGGAGAGAGTTATTCCAGAATCCATTATAAACACAAGAAATTTTATAATCAAGCGATTTTTAACACTTTTTAAAAAACAAAAACGTTATAACCAATATTAGCCAATAAAAAGGATAACCTGATTGTGTGGACTTAGCTCTCCCGCTGTCGCCTGTTGACCCGGTTGCAAGATTTACCGTATCAGAATTATCCTGATTGTATTATAATCGATAACTCCTGAAATTTCACCCCCCCCATGCCTTATTATTGCTAATTTTTAGCTGTTTTATTATTTGATTTATGTCTTAATACTGGAATTTTACCGTATCTTTCATCACTAAACGGGTAAGTTTCAATCGCATCTTTATTTATCAAGTTTAAGATTTTTAGAAAAGATGGAAATGACTTTTGCATCTCCATAATCATTTTTATTACCATTTGCGGATAAAGCACTCCTCCAACTCTTTGTAATAAATGGATTAATTTCGTAAACTTTGCAGTTGTTTTCGTGACTAAATTCAACTGACAATCCTGCATCAAATCACAGAGGTTTGAAGGAATAGTATTTCTTAAGTCAAGTTGAATAAACAGAAGAATTGGACAATCTAAGACCTGGTCAGTAAAACTTGGATTATTTAAGTCTCAATCCCTCTGTTGCTATTTAAACATAGATAAAATCGATATGCAGGATTATTCGGGCGAGGCAAAATTCAACATTTCGCCTCTTAGATTATTCGAGTAAGGTGAAAAAGTTTAAGCCCTCTCCGTCCGGAGAGGGCAGAATTTCTTTGCGAACGAAGCGGCAGACTGTGTCTGCTTCGCTT
>JAJPXE010000033.1 GCA_021205645.1 Candidatus Gastranaerophilales bacterium
ATACGGCAGGTTTATAAAAATCAGGGTTAAATTTTTGTTAATAATTTATATCAATTTAAATAATATTTCTTATAAACCAGCATAATATCATCTCCGATTTTTTTTACGGTTTCAAATTCGTAATTCTTACAATCGCTTATTCTATCAATCTTATCACCGCTGAAACACGATTTGCCGTTGTTATCATTCAGGATTTTAGGCGCTGTAAAATGATAAATCTTATCTGCAAGATTTTGTTTGATAAAACTTCCGCCCAACATCCCGCCGCACTCGACAAAAATTGATGTAATACCGTATTCATACAATCTTTGTAAAAGCTCTATAAGGCTAATCTTTCCGCATACTGTTTTGCACTGCATTATCATTACATTTGCAGGAATTATTTTCGGTTTTTGAATGGTTTCACCGGCAGCAAGAATTATTTTTCCCGTCTTGTATATCTTTGAATTAAAATCGGTGCGCAGGTTTGTATCAAGAATAATCTTAGTTTTGTGCATCATTTGAGGATTATCTGCAATCACTGTTTGCGAACTTGTCAGGATAGCATCATATTTTGAACGTAATTTTTTAGCATAATTTCTTGATTTTTCTGAGGTTATCCATTTTGAATTTCCGTTTTCTGTTGCGATTTTGCCATCCAATGTGGAGGCTGTCTTTAAAACGACAAACGGCCGTTTTTTTTCAATATTTGTAAAAAATACCTCATTTAAATTCCTGCATTCTTTTTCAAGAACACCTGTAATTACTTCTATTCCCGCATTTTTGAGTTTTTCAATCCCGTGTCCGTTTACTTTCGGATTAGTGTCACAACAGCCAATGACTACCCGTTTGAGTTTTCTCTCAATAATCAAATCCGCACAGGGCGGAGTTTTTCCGTAATGTGAACATGGTTCAAGGTTTACAATTAAAACTCCGCCCGCTTCTTCGCCATTTTTCAGCTTTAACAGCGCATCACGCTCGGCATGATTTTCACCGTATCTGTGATGATAACCGGTTGATAAAATTTTCCCGTCTTTATCCAGTACAACACACCCGACAAGCGGATTAGGGGCAGTTTTACCCGCACCTTTTTTTGCAAGCTTTATACACTGTTTCATATAATTGTCATAAAACATCATGTTTGTATTTTAACCTAAACAATGGTAATATTTAACTAGGTTAAGGAGTGTCGGTATGAAATTAAAATATCTGGGTCACAGTGCCTTTGAAATAGAACACAAAAACGGAAAAATACTTATTGACCCGTTTCTGGTCAAATGTCCCGATTACGATTATTCAAATACAACGGATATATTTGTAACTCACGGACATGGTGACCATTTAGGTAAGGCACCAAAAATTGCAATTGAAACAGGTGCATTGATTACGGCAGTGTTTGAGCTTGCTAAATATTGTGCTAAATACGGTGTCAGTGTGAACGGAATTTCACTCGGCGGTTGGGTTAAATATGACTGGGGCAGTGCAATTGCACTTCCTGCATTCCATTCAAGCTCCGCTGATGACGGTACTTACACCGGATGTCCGGTTGGATTTCTGTTCGATATCGATGGAAAACGTATATTCCACGCAGGCGACACCTGTCTTAACTCGGAAATGAAAGTACTCAAAGAAATTTATAAACCCGATATTGCCGTACTTCCTGTCGGAGGACATTTTACTATGGATGTGGAAAGTGCAGTTATTGCAGCTCAATGGATTGGGGCAGAAACGATTATTCCTATGCATTATAACACTTTTCCGCAGATTAATGCCGATATCGAAAAGTTTAAAGAATGTATTTTGAAACAGGGACAAAAACCTCTTGTTCTGAAAATTGAAGAAAGCGTTGAATTATAGGTAAATCATGATAAAGATAAATTTTAAATTCAGTTTAATACTATTATTTGCACTAATTTTGGGAATACTAAACCCGTCAAAATCAGCAGGTTACTATGACGAAACAGATTATTTGTTCGACTATGATTCGGAAGAATATATTTCCGATTATATAAACCCGTCAGATGAATATTACAGTCTAATAGATGAGCCATTGATTTATGATATGTATTTTGCGTTTGATGAAAAAGATGTTTATGATTATGATATTTCTACATACACTTGTAATTACTCCCCGCTGTATGATAATTCTGAATATAGTTTCATCAGCACGGCTCTGACATGGAACAGGCTAAATAAAGAAGGGGTTGGAGTAAATGAGGGGGTAAATGAGGGGGAAAATGTACAAAAGTCTAAAACCAGTGCGGCAACAACTTCACCGGTTATATTAGATAAAACCTCTGAACGAATTGCAGAAAACAAAACAGGATTAAAAGAGATAGAATTAAATTCCGGCCCGGGTTCGTCTATGAATGTTATGGAGGTTAATTTTAACAGAGCGGAATTTAATACAAAAAGAGTCGAGCCTAAACTTAAACCGATTAATGTTAAATCCGAAACCGCAGGAAAACCCGGAAGTGTCATCAGGGCTGAAGGTATTGATATTGAAGATATCAATGTCAATGTAAAGGGGGTAAATAAGGGCAAAATTCATGGTGCAGAAATAAATAAGAGTGATGCCGAACCTATTAAAACCGATAAAATTAATGAAAAAAAAACCGGTGAGAAGGTGAAATCCGAAAAAAAAACTAAACCTGATAAGGCAGCAAAACAAAAAAAGGTAAAGCCTGAAAAGATTGCAAAGGCTGAAAAAAAATCAAAAGCACATAAAACAGCTAAAGTTGCAGAGCTGAAAAAAGTAAAACCCGAAAAGGTTGCAAAGGCTGAAAAAAAATCAAAAGTACACAAAGCATCCAAAGCCGCAAAACAAAAACAGGTAAAGCCTGAAAAAATTGCAAAAACCAATAAAAAAAGTAACGCAAATTCAGCTGATAAAAAAAATATTGCTGATGAGTTAATTATTGTACAAAATGCGTATGATAATCAAATTAAAAATGAAAATCCTATCAAAACCACACAAACTAATCAAGCAGATATATCAAATGTTGAGGGAAATGGTGAAGAAAATGTTGCGGTTAATGATGACGGGATTGAAAACGAAGAACTAAAAAATGAAAACCAAAATGAAAAAGAAAATAAAAACGAAAATCTTCACAAAACCGCACAGACAGAAGATGACATTGCCAATAATAAGGCAGATGAAAATATAAATGAAAAAAATACAAAAAGTTCTGAAATCGGAGAAACAGATTCAGATGAAAATAAAGCGTGCGACAATGAACAACAGCAAATCCCCGATAAAGAACTTCAAACGATAAATGAACGTATACAAAAAGATGATACAAATTTATCCCTGTATTATAAACGGGCATTGTATTTTTCGTCAAAAGAAATGTATGAGCGTGCAATTCAGGAATATGATTTTGTGCTTGAATTTAAGCCGATGCACGAGGGAGCATACTATAACAGAGCGGCTGCAAAGTATAAAATAGGCGATATAAACGGGGCAAAGGATGATTTAAAACGTGCAATATTGATTAAACCGTCGGACTATTCCTATATTGCCGCAGGTAACTTGAAATCAGATGAATTGCACGACTACAACGGTGCTATTGATGATTATACAAAAGCTCTTGACATTAACCCGAAAAGTAAAGAAGCCTTTTATAACAGAGCTCTGGCTTATATAAAACTTAATAAATATAAAGAGGCAAAACAGGATTTAGAGCAGGTTATAGTGCTGTCTCCCTCTGACTGTAATGCACACTGTAATCTGGCTATGATAAATACAAAACTCAACAATTATAAAGATGCTGTTTTACACTATAAAAAACTTCTTACAGGTACAAAAAAAGATTGTAGAATCTATTTTGCACTCGGAGTTAATTATATAAATCTTAAAGACTATAAAAATGCGAGAATAGCGTTTACTAAAAGTCTTTACTACGATAATACTCAAAAAGATGCCTACTACAACAGAGGGTTCGTTAATGAGAAATTAGGGCTTGTTAAGGAGGCGGAAGCCGATTATACAAAATCACTTGAACTTGATAAAAATTATGTAAAATGCTATAACAGCAGAGCTGTATTAAGAATGAACAACGGCAACTATGAGGGCGCAATAGAAGATTATAACACGGCTCTTATTTATGCTCCCCGCTCGGCAGATATTTATTATAACAAAGGTATTGCGGAATATAATGCCAACAATTTTGATGCAGCTTTAAAAGACTTTACCAGAGCAATCTCTATCACACCTGACAATCCTAAAATATACTTCAACAAAGCCGTTGTTGAAGAACAGCTCAAAAATACAAAATCAGCTATTTTGAATTACACTAAAGCAATACAATTTGATCCGAATTGTTATCAGGCATACATCGGCAGAGGACTAATTTATATTAAACTTGGAAAAACAAAACAAGCTATGATTGATATAAATCAAGCATTGAGTATTAATCCGTCAAGCCCTGATGCACATTATAATAAAGGTGTAATTTTATACAAAAACTGTGACTATGAAGAAGCTCTCGAATGTTTTAACAAAACAATAGAGCTTGACAAAAATCACGTAGGCGCCCTAACAAACAGAGGTGCATTGAAATATATTCTTAAAGACTATACCGGCTCAATTGAAGATTGTTCAAAAGTTATTGATATTTCACCCGATGTTGAAAATGCGTATTTTAATCGGGGTATGTCATACCTTATGCTTCAGAACTTTCCTAAAGCATATATTGATTTTTCCAGAGTCTATGATATAAACCCTAAAAATGAAGAGGCAAGAAAATATATGATGCACTCAAAAAAAATGATGATAAATTATAAACACGTTGTGTAAAAAAGGTTACAAATAATGAAAATAGCAATAGTTTCAAATAAAAAAATACTACAAACAACTGATATAACTGAAAAAATCGAAAATGAGCTAAAAAATTCAGGGCTTGACTACGATACCCTTGATGTTAACAATCTGAAATCGGGCTATGATTTTGTCTGTTCCGCTGGCGGTGACGGAACAATATTAAAAACGTCACGTTATTATGCCAAAACCGCTACCCCCGTTATGGGAATAAACTCCGGAAGATTGGGCTTTCTATCGCTTATAACTCCTGAAGAAGTATATATGCTTGGAGATATTATAAAAAATTCAAAATATGAGATACAGGAGCGTATAATGCTCAAAACAAAAGGCTGTACGGCATTGAATGATTTTGTAATAAAAGGACATTCTCCGAACCGCAGTGCAAAATTCAATCTGTATATAAATGATCGTCTGGTTAGTGATTATATAGCGGACGGTTTGATAATATCGACTCCGACCGGTTCAACCGCATATGGTCTTTCTGCCGGAGGACCGATACTTGTTCCGGGATTGAAATCGTTTGTTATTGTTCCGATTTGTGCGCATACTATGACCGCCCGCCCTCTGGTTGTTCCGGATAGCGAAAAAATAACTGTCAAAAGCGTTGATGAATACTTAGACGTTTCCTGTGACGGTCAGGAAACAATTGTTAAAGTTAAAGAAATCGGGATTGAACTATCCGAATACAGAGCAAAGCTTGCTTTTCCGGTTGGAGATAATTTCTATTCAATCCTTCGCAATAAACTCAACTGGGGTGTTTCTCCGGTTTCGCAAAATGTTTAAAATTTTATGCAGACTCTTTAAGGATTTGTTCGTAATCGTATAACAGTTTCAATCTGTTTTGCAGCGGTTCCGTCGCCGTAAGGATTTTTAACGTGTAGTCTTGTATCCGATTTGGGTTTCGACAGAATATCAGAGCTGAGTTTAACAATTTTGTCATAATCCGCCCCGACTAAGATTGATACTCCTGCTTTTATACCTTCTTTTCGCTCTGTTTCGTATCGCATTACGAGTGCAGGGCAGCCGAATGACGGTGCTTCCTCCTGTATTCCGCCCGAATCTGTTAAAATCAGTTTTGAATGTTTCATTAGATAAACCAGATACGGATAATCCAGAGGGGGCAGCAGCTCTATATTTTCATAGCCTGATAATCTTGTATGGATTTTATTTTTAACATTCGGATTCGGGTGGACCGGAATTACAAATGTATGGTCGGTGTATTCTTTTGCGAGATGTTCTATTGCATCTATAATCCTGTCTATTCTGTCACCGTGATTTTCTCTTCTGTGTGCGGTAATCAAAACCAGTTTATCATCAATTTTAATTCCTTTTTCTTTAAAGAATTGAGAGGACTTTTCAACGACCTCATCAGATAAGCAAAAAAGTGCATCAATAACAGTGTTGCCGACTACGTGTATTTTACTGTCATCAATATTCTCTTTTAAAAGAGCCTGCCGGTTGACTTCTGTCGGGGCAAAATGCAGGCTCGCAACTCTGCTTGTCATCTGACGCATAACTTCTTCAGGAAACGGTTCAAATATATCGTATGAACGCAGACCGGCTTCTACGTGGCATAGCGGAATTTTATGATAAAAACTGATTAACGCTCCGCATAAAACCGTCATTGTATCACCCTGAACTATCGTTGCATCTATTTTTTGCTCATTATATATTTTATCCAGAGATTGCAATATTTTTGTCTGAACACCCGCCAGTGTCTGATTTTCTCTCATACAATCAAGATTTATATCGGCTTTCAGTCCGAAATATGCCAGTGTCTGGTTTGAGAGTTCTTTTTGTTGTTCTGTATTACAGATAATTACGTTATAATCATCAGGATATTTACGTAATTCCAGTATTACGGGTGCCAGCTTTATTATTTCCGGTCTGGTGCCGAATACGAAAATTATATTTTTCATACATATATTATAAGATAAAAGTTATTTTTTACAAAATGAGTTTGCAGAAAATTTTTAATTTTAGTGTTAGAATAAAATGAACTATGAAAAGATTAGTTTTAATATTGACTTTGTTAGTTTTTATATGTGTGTCTGTATATTCTTCAACAGGTGAGAGTTTTATGAGTTGTTCCATTGATACGGTCATACGCATGCCTGATATGATCAGTTCTCCTATGGAGATAAAGCGATATTTTTATCTTAACAATGTATCAAAAAAGGTTTATGATAAATCTCACAAACTTCTGGTATCCGAATATGAGAACGAGGTTTATACAATCCATTATCGCGAAGATAACAGAACGGAGCGTTGGATATACAACACAAAATACGGATCGGTGGAGTTATACGGCAAACAGCGGCGGGGGTATTATTATCCATGGATTGGTTACAACGGTCGGGGAAATTGCACCGTAAAATCAAAGTAAAAAAATAATGATATAATGGGTTTGCAGAAAAGTAATTTTTTCTTGGATTATTCGGGGTGAGCAAAACACTTCCGACGGCTTTTAAATCTTTGCGGATTTAACCACCGTCTACGTGTTAATTGCTCTTACGGGCTGGGTTAGTATAGCTGACCGTTACCCTACCAAGCGGCAGCGGGTGCCTGCGGAGCAGACACCCGCTGCCGCATGTGAGCTTAGAAATTCGGGTGAGGTGATAACCATGCAAACCCCGGAATATAATTCATTTACCCCCGCGGATGAGATGATAACCGTGTGGATTTTAGAATACAATATATTTACCCCTGCGGGTGAGGTGATGAACCATGCAAATTTCGGATACATTTACCCCCAATGCATGTCAGTTTTGGGGTTTTTTCGATAACTCATCTTGCATTTTCTTGAAAAAAAGTTATAATGTGATATATGGCATGGTTTGCCGGTATCATTAATTTTAGGAGAAACTGCAATGTACGAAGATGAAACCCTTATTTGTGAAGATTGTTCGTCCGAGTTTGTATTTACGGCCGGAGAGCAAGAGTTTTATGCCGAAAAAGGTCTTACAAATAAACCAAAAAGATGTCCTGAATGCAGGAAAAAACGCAGACAAAAAAATAGGAAAAAATTGTATGATGCAGTTTGTTCCAAATGCGGTGCCCAAACGCAGGTACCTTTCAGACCGAAACCTGACAGAGAGGTTTTATGTCAGGAATGTTTTGATGCTTCAAAAGAATAGAACTAAAAAAACGGGAACGATTATCGTTCCCGTTTTCTAATAACCAATAAATACAAACTAGCATGTGAATGTTGTTGAGCAGCCTCCGCCTGATGAGAAAGAAACTCCTCCGCCCGAGAAAGATGCTCCGCCTCCTGAATAAACAGTTGCTGCACTTGCAAACGAGCCGCCTGAAAATGCTACAGAACCTGCTGTTTCCGTTGAACCCGATGATGCCGCCGCAACATATGAAGCGTACTGACTGTAATCAATATTGACCGATACTGAAAACTCCCAGCTGTCATAACTGCTGTTGTATAATAGTCCGTTCATTATCGCATTGTTTGTACAAGCGATTGAACCTGATGTTTCACTTTCGTTATTTGCCAGAACTAACGTTCCGAAAGGTTGTTCCGAATTTGTATTATAATGTGATGTAAATCCAAGTGCCATACTATTATTTTTATCCTCTTATCTTACATATATAAAAAGTATTTTTTCGGGGTGTGATTTCAATTGAAAAAAAACATGTTACATTGCTTAATATAAAAAACTTATAAAAAGCAATTTTTTGAAACAAAATAACTTTATATAAATGTAAGGTTAGATTAGTTAAATTAAGGAATAATAATAGTTATGAAAAAAATATAATATTTTTCAAACTACAAAAAAGGTTGTAAATAATGTGTGTAAGTGTGTAAAGTTGCGGTATGAAAATACCGTTTTTTTTTGCTCAAAAGATGCAGTGCGGAAATTTTTTTAAATTTCCCGCACTGCCAAACAAAAAAATTAGTAACCAGTGAGTTAATCGGCATTTATCGGAGTGCTTGTCGGAACACCTGAAAAATAGCTTCGTCCAAG
>JAJPXE010000095.1 GCA_021205645.1 Candidatus Gastranaerophilales bacterium
GATTTAGAGATATCCATGCATTATCATCTGATTGACTTGCACGACAGGACAGAACATGCGCTCAAATATCATGATGAAGATATCATAAATAACTTTAACAATATTATGGACTGCAACAAACATGATAAAAATAAGAAATAATCCTTATTCGCTGATTATTTCCGCTCCGTTTTGTTCGATTTTCATTGTCTTGATGTCAGCCTTAACATTCAGGTTTTCCATTATCTCTGAAGTTATAAAATTCACTCTGTCTACCGCATTGTTCTTAGAGATAATCAGCATAGACGAACCTGCACCACTAAGGACACAACCTAAAATATCTTCTTCATGCTTAAATGCATCGGATAATTCTTTCAATCCGGGAACGAGTTTTTCCCGATACGGCTGATGAAGCCGGTCAGTAAGAGCCAATTTCATCAATTCGGCATCTTTTGTATGAACGGCATGAACAAACATACCCATTCTTTTTTCATTAAATACTGCATCTCCAATCGGCACTTCTTTAGGAATGACAGAGCGTGAAATCTCCGTTGCAAGCTCAACATCGGGTATACATACGGTAATTGTCCATTCTTCAGGCCAGTCTAATTTTCTGTATACTATACTTCCGTCATTTTCAAGAGAAGAAATAACCAATCCGCCGACAACAGCAGGTGTTACATTATCCGGATGTCCTTCTATCTCCGTTGCAATGGATAATAAAGCGGACTCATCGGCAGGATTGCCCAATAGCTTGTTAGCCGCCACCAGTGCTCCGACTATTACCGCAGCAGAGCTGCCCAAACCTCTTGTTACGGGAATTGAGGTCTGAACATTAATCTTTAATTCCGATGGAGTTTGACCGATTGAATTGTATAACAGCTCAACGGCTTTATAAATGACACTGTTCTCATCACGCGGAATATGGTCAATAATCAAATTATCAACATTTTCTTCCTCTGATAATATATTTATTTCGACCCCCGTTCCGGGAAGCACTGTTTCATCAATAGTAACTACGTTATATACCGGTAATGCCATTCCCAGACAATCAAATCCGGGTCCTATATTGGCAGATGTTGCCGGAACTCTTACACTTACTTTCACCGGTTTTTTACTCCTCTTTGTCTGTATTATAACAAAAAAATAAAACTATAGCATTCCCGCACTGATTCTTCCGAATTTTGCCGATAAATCGTCTATATGGTGAACAAAATATACATAAGGCTCTAAATCACGCTCATTAAGGTCTAAAATCGCCCCCCATTCGGTGCGGCCGTGGTGGGCTGCTATCATTTTTGCAACCTCTTTAAATCCGTTAGTCATACACATTGAATACGCATATTGAGAATGCGTAAACCATTCGCGTTTAAACTCATCGTCATAATCTATCAGTCCGTTTTCATCATCAATCGTATATTCAAAAATTTTACCGATATCATGCAATGCACACGCTGCTATTGCATAATCGGGATTGATATCCTGATATAAAGATTTTATTGTACATTTTGCAAGTTCAATACATTCAAGCGTATGGACAATTAAACCGCCGATATAGTTGTGGTGCATTGTCTTGGCCGCAGGTGATACTTTTATTTTATCAGAATGCCTGTCAAAATAATCCAGAATAAAAGCCCTTAATTTATCATCTTTAATTTCTTTTAGATGTTTGATAATTTTATCAAAAGTTTCTTCCCGTTCTTCTTCGCTAAGCCCCATTTTTGCTTCTTTAATTAATTCCAGAGAAGATATCAGACAATTGTTAAACCTTTCGTTAAATGTAGCAGAAACGATTCTTACAAGATTTCCTACCCTGAATAACTTTACGTCCAGCCGATTAATCGTTTCTTCCCACATTATACAGTTTAATGTTGTATTGTCCTCTGTGTTTTTAAGCTGAAGTTTTCCCATCTTTGTGCCAGCTTTGGTGTCACCGACAGTATATGATAAAACTTCATAAGTTGTAGTTGTACTAAACATTCAAATCTCCTAATTGCGTGTTCTGTCTATAATTTTGTTCTCGCTGTTCCATATAAAAGCTGAGCGGATTTCTTTTCCGACTTTTTCCATTAAGTGGTTTTGATTATCCTCTCTTAACCCGTTAAATAAAGCCCTGTCGCCGTTTATTTCGTTCAAAAACTCATCGGCAAAATCCCCCGAGCGAATATCTTTTAATATTCGTTTCATCTCATCTTTTACGCTGTCATCAATGAGCCTTGGACCTCTTGTCATATCGCCGTATTCGGCAGTATTAGAGATAGAATACCTCATATCATTCATTCCGCCCTGATTGATTAAATCAACAATAAGTTTCATTTCATGGCAGACTTCAAGGTATGCCATATACGGTGAATAACCGGCAGATACAAGTATATCAAAGCCTGCTTTAATTAAAGCCGAAACACCACCACAGATAACTGCCTGTTCACCAAATAAATCCGTTTCGGTTTCTTCTCTGAAAGTAGTTTCTAATATTCCTGCTCTGCCGGCACCGATTGCTGAAGCATAAGATAAAGCAACTTTCAGTGCATCGCCTGACGGGTTTTTTTCAACCGCAACAAGACACGGAACACCACGACCCTGTATGTATTCACTTCTTACGGTATGCCCCGGTCCCTTTGGGGCAACCATTATTACGTTTATATCATCAGGCGGAACAATTTTTTTATAATGTATGTTAAACCCGTGTGAAAACATCAAATATTGTCCGGCATGCATATTAGGCTGAATTTGGTTTCTATATACATCTGCCTGTATCTCGTCAGGTATTAGTATTTGTACGATATCGGAATATTTAACGGCATCTTCAATCGGCATTATTCTAAATCCGTAATCTTTTGCCTTATTGTCGGAATTGCCGCCTAAACGTAAACCCAAAACGACATTACAGTCTGAATCTTTCAAATTCATTGCCTGACCGTAGCCCTGCGAGCCAAATCCGATTATTGCAATTTTTTTTGTTTTTATTAAATTTGTATCAATATCTTTATCCAAAAATATTCTAAGATTTTTCATAGTAATGTCCTTATTCTTTAACCAATTTTACGGCAGCGTTAATTAATCCGAGAAACAACGGGTGCGGTTTATCCGGTCTGGATTTGAATTCAGGATGGAATTGCGAGGCAACAAACCAATCATTTTCCGGTATCTCAACCATTTCCGCAAGCATTCCGTCAGGCGACATGCCGGAAAATACAAGACCTGCATCCCTAATCCTGTCAATATACTCATTGTTAACTTCATAGCGGTGTCGGTGACGTTCGGATATTTTAGCTGCACCGTATGCTTTATGTGCGATTGAACCCTTTTTTACTATACAATCATAAGCACCGAGCCGCATTGTTCCGCCGTAGCCTTTGACATTTTTTTGTTCAAGCATTAAATCTATAACGGGATATGTTGCACTTTCATCAAACTCTTTTGAATTAGCACCCTCAAGTCCGACAACATTTCTGGCATATTCAATTACAGCACACTGCATTCCCAGACACAAACCGAGGAACGGAAGATTATTTTCTCTGGCATAACGTATTGCATTGAGTTTTCCCTCAATTCCTCTTACTCCAAATCCTCCCGGAACAACAAGCCCATGAACGTCCTTAAATAACGACTTACATCTTGAATATTCATTGCAATCTTCCGAATTTATCCACTTTATCTCAATTTTGGCATCGTTTTTGTATCCGGCATGCTTTAACGATTCAACAACGGAAATATACGCATCCGACAGTTTTGTATACTTTCCTGCAATTGCTATTTTAACGGTCTTTTTCGGGTTTTTGATTTTATCAACAAGATGCCGCCATGATGTTAAATCAGAAACCCTGTTTTCTGTTTGAAGCAGCTTTAATACTACTTCTGCAAACTTTTGTTCTTCAAGAGCAAGCGGAACTTCATATATACTTTTCATATCACGGCATTCAATAACACTTTCTTTTGGAACAGAGCAAAATAGAGCGAGTTTTTCTTTCTCTGTTCTTGGAATTGGTTTAGAAGTTCTGCACACTAACACTTCCGGTTGCAAGCCGTAACTTCTTAGCACGTTTACGCTATGCTGTGACGGTTTTGTTTTTAGTTCTCCCGATGTTGGCAGATACGGAAGAAGTGTACAGTGGATATTTATAGCATTTCCGATTCCGACTTCCGTCTTAAACTGACGGATAGACTCAATAAACGGCAGACCCTCAATGTCACCTATTGTTCCGCCGATTTCAATAATTTGGAAATCTGTTTTAAACTGTTTTTGTGCTTTAAAAATTCTCGATTTGATTTCGTTGGTAATATGCGGAATTGTTTGAACGGTAGCACCAAGATAATCACCTCTGCGTTCTTTTTTTATAACGGTTTGATAAACGCTGCCCGATGTAACGTTGCTCAATTGACTAAAATTAGCATCAATAAACCTTTCGTAGTGACCTAAGTCTAAATCTGTTTCTGCACCGTCATCAGTAACAAAAACTTCACCGTGCTGAAACGGACTCATTGTTCCCGGATCAACGTTTATATAAGGGTCAAACTTCTGGATTGCAACGCTAAAACCTTTTGAGCGCAAAAGACGCCCCAGTGAAGCTCCGATTATTCCTTTACCTAACGAACTTACAACACCACCTGTTATAAATATAAACTTTGTCATACTATTCCCTCTTCAAAACCAAATAAAAACGGGGGAAAATCCCCCTGTTGTGAATTTAATTTATTTTCGGAACTTTAAAAAAACCGTCCTCTGCATCGGGTGCATTCTTCATCAGTTCCTCTTTAGTCTGTTCATAATTAACTTTATCTTCACGCATAACATTAACAAAATCAATTGCGTGTGCCATCGGCTCAACTTCGCTTGTGTCAACTTCATTCATTTGTTCTACATATTTGAGAACATCTCCGAGTTGATTTGTAAATTTTTCTTTCTCTGCTTCCGTTAGCTCCAGACGTGCTAATTTTGCTACGTGTTCCACATCTTTTACTGTTATCATAATAAGTACTCCGTTTCTCTTGATTCTATCATAAAATAAGTATTATAACAAAGAGAGTTTATATAACTTTACTATTGCAAAACGAGAATGTGGGAAAAAAAGTTCCTCTGCAACTTATTTAGAAAGGTAAATCCGAGGCAATCGCACAGCCTGTTGTAATCTTACCACTCATCAAAACACACTTCATTTATTAAAACAGGAACAAAACTCCCGGAGATGGATTCGAACCACCGTTGGAAGAGCCAGAATCTTCAGTCCTGCCGCTAGACGATCCGGGATTATATATGTCCGATAAACGAACCCGTACCCAGATTCTATAACGAACATACAAACATTGCAACTTGAAAACAGATAAAATTTTGGGGTGAGTATGTGGTTACTCATGTGTTTCTATCACAGACAACAGTGTATTATTGCAGGAATTAGAACTGCAATAACAGCTCCTGCGGCAAGCATGATTTTTGAATACGGGTATGTTTATAATAAAATTATGTTATGAAAGATAGAGAAATTGTTTCAAAGCTGATTGTTCTGGTAGTTACAGACCGCATATCAGTGCGGGAAGCACTGTTGAGGTTTCCTGAAACATCCGGTGATAAGAATATTCTTGCGGCGAAATATGCCCTCATTCATTTTGAGGCGGACGAAGATTTAAGAGCCAGAGACTTTGCCTTTAAGGAAGAACAGAACGATTATCTTTATATGATTGCGGAATTGCTGTCAAACGGTAAAGATTTACCTAAAAATATTATTAAAAGCTATGAAAATTATTATCCGGAAATTGAACTTCCGAAGTCCAAAACGATTAAAAATCTCTTGAAAACATTGTATAAATTTTTAAATGTAAAGTAGATTAAAATATTTGCATCCGTACACTCATACATTTGTATGATATTATTGAAATAATTTTACTCTTGTGGTAATCTTTGTTATGATAATAAAAGGTTTTATTAAAGAAATAATAAACGGGTGAGGATATGAAAAGTTCAACGTTGAGAAGATCAAACATAACGAGGGAAAAAATGGCTATGCTGAGTGCACTATCCGAATATAATGCCGCAAAAGGCCGGACGAATTCGACATTAACGGATAAACAGGCAGAGCTTGATATGCTGTGGCAGAATTTCAAAATAGCCGCAACTTCCGACAGAAGCCCTAAAACATATTTTTCGGCAGGATTTTTCACTGGTGTTGTCGTGTCGTTAATTGCGGCGGTATTTATAAGCTTTTTCGCGGCATATTCACCCTTGAGCGATGTAAAGCTTTCAGCTCCTAAATCGTCAAAGGAGAATGTTAAGTTTACATTTATTCCGGCAGATAAGACAGTTCAGACAGGCGGGGAAGAATTAAAACCGAGCGAGAATGAACATATTGTTAAAGCCGGTGACAGTTTGGAAGATATTTGTATGCACTATTACGGCAAATATGATGAGGCGAAAATCGAACAAATCAGGGTTAAGAACAATTTGAAAGATATAAATTCAATTAAAATCGGGCAAAGACTTGTTATACCTATGGACTAGATAAGCTTTAAGGTCTGTTTGTGTGTAAGTAAGGGGAGTATATGGTACTTGATTATATAAAAAGAGTTGACCCGGAGGTTGCCGGATTAATTGATGCAGAGCTAAAACGTCAGCAGACAACGATTGAACTTATCGCAAGTGAGAATTTTACTTCAAGAGCAGTTATGGATGCATGCGGTTCAGTCTTAACCAATAAATACGCAGAAGGTAAGCCTTACAAGCGTTTTTATAACGGTTGTGATAATATTGATAAAACTGAAGAATTAGCCCAAAAAAGGGCGAAAAAACTGTTTAATATGGCACATGCCAATGTTCAGCCGCACAGCGGTGCGCAGGCAAATATGGCAGTGTTTATGGCTGTTTTAAAGCCGGGTGACAATGTCCTCGGTATGGATTTATCAAACGGAGGTCATTTAAGCCACGGTTCCCCCGTTAATTTTTCAGGACTCTATTTTAACGTTAAAAGCTATGGTGTCGATGAAAATGGAAGTCTTGACTATGATGATGTGCTAAAAAAAGCTAAAGAGCATAAACCGAAACTGATTATATGCGGTGCGAGCAATTATTCCAAAATAATAGATTTTAAACGATTCAGACAGATAGCTGACGAAGTCGGTGCATATTTACTGGCTGATATTGCACATATAGCAGGACTAATAGCGGGCGGGGTGCATCCTTCGCCGGCAGGGTTTGCACATTTTGTGACAACAACAACTCATAAAACCCTTAGAGGTCCGCGGGGTGGGATTATTATGTGTGATGAAGAATTTGCACAAACAATAGATAAAGCAGTATTTCCCGGCATGCAGGGCGGACCGCTTGAACATATTATCGCCGGCAAAGCTGTTGCCCTGCTTGAGGCATCTCAACCGGAGTTCAAAGTTTATGCACAAAATATTGTAAAGAATGCAAAGGCACTGGCTCAAGGACTGCTGGATAACGGAATGGAAATTGTCGGCGGCATGACGGAAAATCATCTTATGACACTGGATTTGAGAAATACCGGCAAAACAGGTAAAGATATGGCAAACGTACTGGAGTGCGTGGGAATAACCGCAAATAAAAACACAGTTCCGAATGACCCCAGGAGTCCGTTTGTCACAAGCGGTATCCGTCTGGGAGCTGCTGCTGCAACAACAAGAGGATTTGACGAATTTGCAATGAGGGAAGTCGCTTTTATTATTTCAGAAGCAATAAAAAATTCCGAAAATAAAGAAGTTCTTGAAAAATTAAGAGAAAAATCACTTGCTCTATGCAAGAAATTCCCGCTATATGAAACTATGAAAGAAGGGTAGAACCATAATTATAAAATTACCTGAATCAAATATAATCGGAGCAATTATCTCCTATATTCTGGGGGTATTTATAGTGCCGTTTGTCATTGCATTTTCTAAAAAAGAGGGATTGGTTGATATTCCGAATGAAAGAAAAATCCACAAAAAACCGGTGTCAAGAATAGGCGGGGTAGCTATCTGGGCAAGTACGATGTTGACGTTTTTATTTCTTGTTGTACTCAGTTATTATCCGTACGGGAGTCTTGTTTCCGGCTTGCTTCTCGGCGGTTCGCTTATGTTTTTACTTGGTTTAATTGATGATATTTATAATCTGGATGCAAAATTTAAACTTCTGATACAAATACTAATTGTTACAATGGTATACTGCCTCGGGGTAAAATTCGATACAATTTTCGACCCGTTCAATCCTGACGGGGGAGTAATCCATTTAAGCAACTGGTTTTCTTATCCGCTTACACTTTTATGGATAGTGGGAATAAGCAATGCCGTTAACTTTATAGACGGTGTGGACGGGCTTGCAGGCTCCGTGGTTACGGTGAATGCCATTACTCTTGCGATACTGGCACTTGCAATGACCCCGCCAAATCCTATCAGTGCGTTGATTGCATTCATTCTGGCAGGCTCTATGATGGCTTTTTTAACGTTTAATTTTAATCCGGCTAAAATATTTATGGGTGATTCCGGAGCACTGTTTTCGGGTTTTATGCTTGCATCAATATCAATAACAGGTGTTATGAAAAGTGCCACTCTTGCGATATTATTGCCTTTTATCGTACTTGCCGTTCCGATAATGGATATAACGTATTCAAGTCTAAGACGAATTTTTAAGGGCAAGTCCCCATTTGTTGCTGATGCGGAGCATATCCACCATAAATTGCTAAAAGCAGGGTTTTCACAAAAATTAACAGTCGCAATAATGACCGCCGTTGCTATATTTGCGGGGGCTGTCGCAACTTGCTTTGTAAATATTTTCACTATCAAACATTATGTTTGTTATATAC